>JAADHR010000042.1 GCA_013151735.1 Calditrichota bacterium
AGGCGGCTGCTCTC
The DNA here is from genome assembly GCA_013151735.1 of Calditrichota bacterium. NCBI lineage: Bacteria > Pseudomonadati > Calditrichota > Calditrichota bacterium. Next base: position 15 of record JAADHR010000042.1, read on the forward strand.
GAAGCCGCTTCCGAACACCCGTCATCCATTATTATTTTAAATGATCGTGAGTTTTTGCGCGCTCCCAATCAACACCTGCTGGATCCCTTTGTCGCCGTGGCTGCACTGGATCATGTCCTGCAGTCGGAAACACGGGCCGGAGTGAGCCTTCGGCGTCGCGTCAGTATTGTTCTTCACTCCTCACAGCTCCGAAACATTCACGATGTCATGATTGCACTGGGGCTGGGTGCCGATGCGGTCTCTCCTTATTTGGCCGTTCAAAAAATTCTGGAGCGTTTCCAGAACAATCCCGCAGGTGCCTTAAAGAATTTCATTCAGGCCCTAAAAAGCGGAATGGAAGAAGTGTTGTCCACGCTTGGAATTTACAACATCAACGGCTACGAGCGCCTCTTTTCAGCGATCGGGCTTTCTGACGAATTGGCCGGTCTTCTGGGCGTTCAGAATTTTTGCGGATCGGAAACGGCCGGGTTTGGTCTTGAAGAATTGGAAGCCACCAATCGGGAACGGCAAAAAATCCTTCACATGAAGAAAAAACGGGTGCGCCCGGAGACACATTTTTATTCCCGCCTGACACAGAAAATTCACCGGGTATCCCGGGGGGAAGACTCCTTTGTCTCTTACGCAAAATTTCTGAACCAGCTTGAAAACGAGCGGCCCGTTTCCTTGAGGCATGTGTTGCGTTTTAAGGCCACGCCGCGTCCGATTTCCGTGGATCAGGTGGACATTTCGATTCACGATTATGAGGCTCCCATTTACTTTGCGGCAATGAGCTACGGCTCGTTGAGCGAAAGCATGTTTCGGGCGGTGGCGGAGTCCGCTTTTCAATTAAAAATTGTGGCCATGAATGGCGAAGGAGGCGAGCTGCCGGACATCCTGGGGCACTACCGTCACTACAGGGGCCAGCAGGTGGCCAGCGGACGCTTTGGCGTAAATGCCCGGATGCTGAATTCTGTCGACACGATCGAAATCAAAGTGGGACAGGGCGCAAAACCGGGCGAGGGCGGGATGCTGCCAGCGCGCAAGGTGACATCCGATATTGCACGGGCGCGGTACACACCGGCCGGAATCGACCTTATTTCCCCCAGTAACAATCACGATGTCTATTCTATCGAGGATTTGGCTCAGTTGGTGGAAGAATTAAAAACCATTAATCCGCATGCCAGAATCTCCGTCAAGATTCCGGCTATTCCGGGAATCGGAACCATTGCCTCCGGCATCGCCAAATCCGGTGCAGATATTATCGACATCAGCGGCTACGACGGGGGGACGGGTGCCGCCCGGCAGCACGCCCTCAAATATGTGGGATTTCCGATTGAAATTGCCGTCAAAGAGGCTCACGAAAGCCTGATCCGAAACCAGTTAAGACAGCGCGTGGAAATCTGGGCCGACGGCGGAATGAAATCGGCGGCGGACGTTCTCAAACTCATCCTGTTGGGTGCCAATCGGGTAGGCTTCGGGACACTCCTCCTGTTGGCTGCCGGGTGTCTGCGCTGCCACAGCTGCCACACGGGAACCTGCGAGGTCGGCATTACATCGCACTTTAAATCGGAGCAAGAAGCGATTGCCAGCGGATTAAAACGGTTCACTTTTTTGAAGACCGAGCAGGCCGTCCGCCAAATCACGACGCTCTTCAGCGCCCTTATCGATGAATTGCGGAAGGCAACCGGGCAAATTGGGATTTTCAAGATTCAGGATGCCGTGGGCCGGTGTGACCTGTTGGAACAAGTGCCGGATCGCCATTCGTTTGATCTCAGCCGCCTGCTGCAAAAGGATTATTCGGAAGAGTGGCGCACATTGGATCTGACCAGGAATGGGAAGAGTACGCTCATCCGCCGCCCCCGCACGTCGTTGACCCGCATTATCAGTACATCTGTGTGCCGGGCCTTTGACCAGGGCGACCGAAATGTGGTTTACCTGGACGACGAGGTAAGCAGTATGGATCGGGCCATCGGCACGTACCTGTCGGGAAAGATCCAGCGAATGCCTGCCAGAATCTACCCCGAAACGCACCACACCCTGATTCAGTTGGTGAACGCCACCGTGCCCGGGAACGGTCTGGGGAGCTTTAATGCGGATTCCATCGAAATTCACATCGCGGGCGGCGCACAGGATGGGACGGCCAAATGCGCGGCGGGCGGGAAAATTGTAATATTAAAAGGAAAAAATCACGACGGTAAACTGATCGACGGTTCTGTTGGAAAATATTTTGCCTACGGTGCCCAGCGGGGTGTCTTCATTGTGCAGGGCGATGCCGATGTGCGAGCGGGCATTCGCCTGTCCGGCGCCGACGTTATTATTGGGGGCCGATTAAAATCCCCCCTGAAAGATCATTTGGGAAACTGGGCCACACGGGCTAACATCAAGGGGTTCGCATTCGAGTACATGACATCCGGTCGGGGCCTGGTTCTGGGTGATCCGGGACCGTGGCTGTGCAGCGGTATGAAAGGGGGCGTGGTGTATTTCCGGCTCTATCCCAAAATGGGTCTGACCTGCGAGGCGCTCACGCGCCGCCTGGCCAGTCCTGCAGAGGTTCATATCCGGCCTGTGGATGAAACGGATGCACAAAACTTACATGACTTGCTCAGTATTTATCACAAGGCCCTTATCGAGGGAAATCTTTTTGGTGAGGCCCGGCACATCAAATCCTTAATGAACAATTGGAAAAAGAGCTTTGCAAAAGCCGAACCGATCCAACAGTAATCGTCGTGACGGGGTTGATTTTGGAGTTGGCTCCTATACCGCGCAGTTTCAGTCGGGCGGCTGGCAGGTGCCGGTTTATCTTCCTCTTCTTTCGATTGTTTAAATTTTTCTTGTTTTTTTGGATTAGTTTTTTTATTTTCTTGTCCTAATTAACGAAAACGTTTGTTCTGCAAAACGAATCACAGATTATTCAGGCCTAAATTAGGAGAATGACACATGAAGCCGGTAAAAATTGTGTATATCGGTGCCGGAAGTCTGGCGTTTGGCCCCAAACTGGTGAGCGACGCTGTTTTAACTCCTGAAATCAAGGGTGCCCGCCTGGTTTTGATGGACGTCGACCAAACCAATCTGGATAAAATCTACCGGCTGGGAGAAAAAATGAATGCGGCCAATGGCGCGCCGCTCCATCTGGAAAAAACGACCAATCGGCAGGAAGCCCTGAAAGACGCCGATTTTGTCATCATTTCCATTGCCATGGAACGGTTTGAGCATTGGAAACAGGACATTGAAATTCCCCGAAAATACGGGATTTACCAGGCCAAGGCGGAAACAGGCGGACCGGGCGGGATTTCCCTCATCCTGCGAAACATGCCGGTACTGATCGACATTGCCCGGGATGTGGAGCGTTTGGCCCCTCATGCCTGGGTGCTCAATTACACCAATCCCGTAAACGCCATGATGTACGGCATCAATAAATACACGGCAATTCATTGGATCGGCCTCTGTGACGGCATGTTTGGCCGCGTGCGGGATTTTGCCAGATTATTTGAAACGGATTATGAAAATATTGATTTGAAAGTGGCCGGCATTAACCACTGTGTTTGGCACCAGGATGCCCGCCGCAAGGATACCGGTGAAGACCTGCTGGCGCAGCTTCCGCAGAAGTTGAAAGAGAATCCCGATTACCAGCCCCTCAGTCAGTATTTGATGAAGGTGTTCGGCCTTTTCCCCGGTCCGGGTGATCATGAAATCGGGGAATTTTTCCCCTTTGGCATGGAATTTCTGGATGCACCCGGCTTCGATTACACCATCCGAATAAAACACAAAAAAGAGGCCATCGCCCGTATTGAAGACGTGCTGGCCGGCCGCCGTGATCTGGAAGATTGGGGCCACAAACGTTCTGAAGAAATTGCTCTGGATTTTATAGCGGACATTTTACTGAACCGCGGAAAACGACGGCTGAGTGGGATTGTGGAAAATCAAGGCAATATCTCCAATCTGCCCTACGATGCCATCGTGGAAGTTCCCATTATGATTGACGCCGGCGGCGTGCACCCGCTGAAAATGCACCCATTACCGGAGGCCCTGGCCAAGTACTTGACCCTTCTTCTCCAGGTACAAAAGCTGGCCGTTGAAGCGGCCATGACCGGTTCGCGGGAGCTGGCGCTGCAAGCCCTGCTTCTTGAACCTTCGGTTACCAGTGCCAAAGCTGCGGGCAGCATGCTGGATGAATTTCTCGAGGTACATCGGGACGTGTTACCGGAATATTGGTACAAATAGGTTTCGGAAACACTTCTAACCCTAAGTGATACCAAATTCGTAATGCCGGAAATGGGTGAATTCCGGATGTCGAATGGTCTTTTTGGGCGTTAACCATTCAGAAGGCCACTATTTACGAAAACCGGCAAAAACTATACGCAAAGATACCATCGGGTTTTAATCTCCTTCCGTTATCATTTTCGCCTCCGGGCCAAAAATTTATCCAAAAAATATTTTTTTCAAAAAAAAGTCTTGACAAGAAAACCACGAATGGTTATATTTAGGTAAATCGGTTTAGCACAATCGTTATATGTTAACCGATTTATTCTCCTATTCCTTCGGAGCAGAAGTTATACAAAACCTTTCTTATTCATTATTCGGAATTCTGTACGGATAATTTCAGGTTCAAACACAACAGCTCAATCAAAATAATAAATGACCTTCTCGTTATGAAAAAGATCAGCATCAGTGATGTTGCAAAACAGGCGGGCGTTTCAAAGGCTACGGTTTCGCTTGTTTTGAATAACAAAGAAAGTGGAATTCGAATCAGTGAAAAAACCCGTCTTAAGGTTTTGCAAGCTGCCAAAGATTTGAATTATCACCCGAATTATGGTGCCCGATTGCTCTCGACGGGGCGATCCTGTGTCATTGGGGTTCTTACCGTCAATGAGAATATGTTATTTGTCAGCGATTACGACGGGCGTATCATGAGAGGTATCTCTGCAGTGGCCCACGAATCCGGGTACAATATTATGATTTTGGACGAAGGCATCATTAATAAAAAAACACCGTTGGGTGGAAATTTGATTTATGGCCGTTTTTTGGATGGCATCCTAATTATCGGTCCGGATTTTAAGAGTAAAAATCTCATTAAGACCATCCATGAAATCCACCAAAATAATATCCCCTTTGTCTATGTCTGGAGAAAAAGCGCAGATAGGGATGCACCTGTCGTTTTGCTTGATAATATTCAGGCTGCTCAGATGGGGGTCGAATATCTGATCTCTCTGGGGCACAGGCGAATTGGTTACGTTTCTCTCGGAAAGGATTCATTGTCCGGATGGGAGCGATTGGAGGGATACAAAAGGGCCCTTGAAAAGCATGGCCTTCGTTACGATGAAACGTTGGTTCGGGATGATATTAAAATCTCAGACGGGGCAAGTCTGGTGAACGAGAAAAATTTGGACAAATTGCTGAATCTTTCAAATCCTCCCACGGCATTATTTGTCGCGTTTGATCCCCTGGCAATTGCTATTCTGAATTCTCTTCACAAAAGAGGGATTTCTGTTCCAGACGACATCTCAATCCTCGGATTTGGTAACACAACGATGACCTCCTTCTCCAGCCCCCAGTTGACAACAATCAACGAACCTTTGGAGGAAATTGGAAAACACTCAGCAAAACTCTTGCTTAACCAAATCGTTCAGAAAAATTCGGGTGACAACCATAAACGGATTGTCGTGCAAACGAAATTGATTGAGCGAGACTCATGCCGAACGCTTTAGAATCTGATTCCCGAACGACTGCTCACGTGCGTTGAAGATAGGGATGCCTGTCAGGTGAACAAGGTCACTGTAAAATATGTGAATGCTGTCTGTCATAGACTCTTTATTCCGACCCTGTTATGGGTGGCTTTAATGCTGCTCGTGATAAATGGGTTTCCAAAATCCCATCAAACAAGAGAATTGGAAATCCTCCGGTCTAATAATCAAGGACTGATTGTACGATACAAAATGACAACCTTGACCCAAAATGAAGTGACTGTGCAAAAGGCACGCTTTTTGAGCATGCACCTGCCCAATTCACAACTCTGGGTGTCGCCGCAAAAATCGGTGCTTCCCTGCCAGACCTTTTGGGTGGGTGTTCCCCCTAATTGTGATGTGAATCTTGATATTCAATCCTTCTCGACACAGGCTGTCGACTCCGTTTTTTTCCCAGCGAAATCTATCCCGGTTACGCATCTGAAACGCCAGCTGGATTCTTCTCCTGTCGATCAATTCTTTCCCGCCCGGCTGGCGGTGATCAGTGATTCCGGTTACTTCCGGGGACTCAAAATGGTCCAGATTTCTGTTTTCCCTATTCAGTACAATAAGGCGCGTCACCGCGCCAAACTTCATCCAAGCATTCAGTTCAATCTCCATTTTTTAAAACGCCCGGGAAAAGCCTCAACCGCACTTTTTGATTCAAAAGATGCATTGAAGTCGCTGGAAGGGCGTCTTGTGGTGAACTGGAAGCAGGCCCGGCACTGGAGGGTCTCCCGATTGAAAAAGGCTGACAGGATCGTTTCCGATTCGTTGCGGAGGTGGTACAAAATACCGATTCTGGAAGAAGGACTCTACGCACTGACCTATTCGGATTTGCAATCTTTGGGACTCGATTCCACCGTTCTTTCGGAAGAAAACGTCCATATTTTCTACGGAGGCGGGCGCGAGTTGCCCTGGGACGTATCACAAACAGCCCCTCAGCTTCGGGAGATCGCCACCTATTTCGAAGATACCAACGGGGATGGTTTTCTGGGCAAAAACGATCGGCTCCTCTTTTACGCGCAATCTGTGAATGGATGGACATTTTCTGATATAGACAAACGTTTTCATCATTACGTTCACCCCTACACACGGGAAAATGTGTATTGGCTGGCATTGGGGGGAAGTCACCGAAAACACATGCGGCCTTTTGGACCGTCACTTCCGGATTCTGCGCGTTCGTTTCGTCAAACGGCTCCCGCCTATTTTTTCAGGGAACCCGAACGGCTCAATGCCGAAAAATCGGGCATTCAGTGGATGTGGGACCGTTTCGCGGGAAACGCGACCCGCACGTATCCGTTCTTCCTTACAGGGGTCTCGGAAAAGGATTCCTGCGTGGTACGGGTTCATTTCGTCGGAAAATCCAGCAATCACCATACGGTGCGAATTTATTTAAACGAGCACTTTTTAAAATCAGTGGATATTCCTTACATGCGGCCGGTAACCGTGGAAATGGCAGGAACACGCCTTCTTCAAGACGGGAAAAACACCCTTAAGATTCAGCAAATTTCTCAATTGGGTCGAAAGGATGAAACCTATCTGGACTGGATGGAAATCCGGTACAACCGGCGATTACACGCGGATTCTACGGCACTCATCTTTTATTCCCTTTCTAAAAAGGATGAAAATCGGTTCGAGTTAGCCGGATTCCCCCCGTCTGAAACAAGAATTTTCGAGGTGTCTGATCCCTTTGCTGTTCGCTATTGTTCCCAATTCCGGGCTGACTCGTCCGGGAATCATCTGTATTTTGCGGACTATTTTTCAACCGGGGGCCCTCGGAAATATCTGGTGGTAACCCCGTCTCAAATCAAATCCGTTTCCTCGCTCGAATGGGCTGCAGATCCAACCCGGGAACTTCGAAATCCGGAAAATGCCGCCAACTATCTGATTATCGCACCCCAGAGCCTGATTGCATCCGATTTAATCCGTTTGGCCGCCCATCGATCCGATCCGCGCTTTTGGCCGGATTCCGGCACGCAGCCTGTTGTTAAGATTGTTCCCATTGAGAAAATCTACAACGCCTTTTCCTGGGGACTCGAAGATCCAACGGCCATTCGGAATTTTCTCAAATACGCCTACTTCCACTGGAAAGTGGCTCCTGCTTACGTTTTGCTGGTGGGCGATGCCTGCTACGACATGAAACACAATTCTCCGGCAAGTCCGCCCACACTGGTACCCACCCACGAGGATGGGTTGCGGGCAACAGATGACTGGTTTGCCTGTGTGGATGGCGATCGCATTCCGGATATGATTATGGGACGCTTATCGGTGCGAAATAAGCAGGAATTGCGGGCGGTTGTGGATAAAATAATCACCTACGACACCCAATTGCCTCCTGGCCCCTGGCACAGTCGCGTTTTGTTTGTGGCCGACGACGCGAATTCCCCCACATTCAAAGCCGAAGACAGTGCGTTTGGGAGAGACACTGAAAAATTGACTCAAGATTCGGTTGTTTCGGATTTGGCCATTCGAAAAATCTATCTGGATGCCTTTATGCCGGATGCCGCAGGCCACAAACCCCTGGCCAAGAAAGAGCTGATTTCTCAAATCAATCAGGGAATCTCCTATATAAATTTTCTGGGACACGCCAATCTGGAAGTCCTTACCCACGAGACGATTTTCTACACACCCGACGACTTGCCGCTCATTCAGAACGGGCATCGATTTCCCCTTTTGTTTGCCGGAACCTGCGCCGTGGGGCAATTCGATTATGATCGGAAACCCTGTATGGCCGAATATCTAACCAATTTGCAAGACAGAGGGATGATAGCCACCATCGCCTCCACCCGCTGGACCTGGCACGCCTTTAATTACGGGGTCAATCAGGTCTTTTTCAACACCCTGTTCCAACCGCAGAACCGAGATCGCCTGTCCATCGGGGAGGCGCTTCTCCGGGCCAAACTTCATTCGCGGTACGCCGATCAGAGGGAGCTCATTGAATTGTTTGGGGATCCGGCCCAGAGACTGGCACTGCCCCGTCCGGGTGTTGCACTTTCCGTTTCGCCGGACACCCTTTCCTTACACCGGCGCACCTACATCACCGGGATGATCTCAGAAGGGGGGAATACTTACTCTGATTTTCAGGGGAAGGCCTATCTGGAGCTGCGGGAACCGGGGAGACTTCATCGAACCACCGGCTATCAGTACATCTTACCGGGTCGTATCCTGTTCAGCGATACGGTTACCGTTGCGAAAGGCACATTTAAAAATGATTTTTTCATCCCGGCCCTCACCCTTTCGGGCGGCAGTAACGGGCAGGTGTTTTGTTATGCGTGGAATCCAAAAGAGGGGGTAACCGGCCGGCAGGATACGCTGCCAATGAAAAATGACATCCTTCATTCCTATTCTGAGATTGATTCCAGCGGTCCGGCGCTTCGTGTAAAAATCAACGGCCGGGACGTATCTTCCGGAAATGAGCTGATCGTGTTTCCGGATTTTCAGTTTGAATTGGAATTGCAGGACGCCGAAAGCGGTCTTTTGACGACTAAACCGGATGCCTTTCCAATTCAATTGGTGGCACAGGGAGAAAATGAGCATAAACAATGGAATATCACATCCCAAATTACCTGGCAGGATTCCACCACACGATCGGGGCACATTCGATTTCAATGCCGGAATTTGGCGCCGGGCCGGTACACATTTACCGTTTCTGCGTATGACCGGGCGTTAAATTCTACCCAGGTAAGATGGCAGGGAACCGTGGTTTCCCGCCGGTTCCAGCTGTCCCGGGTTTGGGTCTATCCCAATCCGGCTGCAGAAAAAACATTTTTTACGTTCCATCTTTCGGGAGAGGCTGCGGTCGAAATTAAAATATACACGCTTTCGGGCCGTCTGATTCAGACCCTGACGGAAGAGGCGGACCCGGGTTTTAACAAAGTACCCGCTGAGGGATGGGATTGTACCGATCGTGACGGGGATTTTTTGGCGAACGGAGTGTACCTGTACAAAATAACAGCCAAACAGGAATTGTCTGACTTTCAATCCGCCTCTTCCGGGCAGGTGGCCCAGGCAATTGGGCGGATGATTATTTTAAGATAAAGCAGAGAAAGGAAAAGCGAATGAGAAAACATTACGTGTATGGCATACTGGCCTTGCTTTTCGCGCTCCTTGGGATGCCCGGAGGAGCAATCTCAGGGAGTACAGGAAAAATTGTGGGACATGTGATTGATGCCAAAAGCCGAACCCCTTTGCCCGGTGTAAATGTTATGCTTGTGGGAACGCGCATGGGGGCCGCCACAGATGCCAATGGCTATTATTTTATCATTAATGTGCCTCCGGGAAATTACACGGTCAAGGCCTCCATGATTGGGTATCAGGCGGTTGAAAAGACCGGGGTGCTGGTTGAAATTGATCGAACGGTTCGGGTCAATTTCCGATTAAATCCTGCCGTTATTTCGGGGAAACCGGTGGTCGTTACGGCGAAACGGGAAATTGTGCCAATGGATGTCTCGGCCAGCCAGATTACCATCCAGGGCGAAAAAACACAGCTTATGCCGGTTAATACCATTCAGGATGCCATCCGGCTCACGCCCGGCGTTTACATTGATGATCAAACCAATTTTATTACAGTACGCGGAGGAGGAGGTGATCAGGTACTGGTTTTAGTGGACGGGGTTTCAATGACGGACAATCTGTTCAACCGGCCCTTTCTTTCGATAAACCGTTCGGCCATCGAACAGGTTTCTATTCAAACCGGCGGGTTTAATGCCGAATACGGAAACCTGCGCTCCGGTTTGTTCAATATTGTAACCAAAGAGGGCGGCAACCGTTACAACCTGAGTCTGGATTACAAATACCGGTTCCCTTCCCTGAAATATGAGGGACCCAAGCTGTTTACGCCAGCTCACAAGGATTATCTGATGTATGGCAGCGATGTGTCCATGGATTCCAGCAGGCTGAGACAGATGTTCCCCAATCCAGAGGATTATTTCATGGGCTGGGTGGCCTTTTCCGAAAACAAAATGACGGACAGTGATTCTTCAAACGATCTGTCTCCCGTCCAGCGCAGAGACCTGTGGTTGTGGCGGCATCGCGGGTTTCCGCACGGAGACAAACCCGATCACTATCTGGATGGAACCCTGACGGGACCGGTTCCCGGGCGGTCGCTTCCGATTTGGGGTGCCTTTGCACGGCGGAGCACGTTTTTGCTCTCTCATCGTTTTAATAAGGTCATGTATGCTCAACCGGCTGTGCGGAATCATTTTTTTGATCGCAACTCCATTATAAAATTGACAACACACATAACGCCTTCGATGAAACTTACCCTTTCGGGAATGTTCGCCAAGGAATGGGGAATGGCCAAAGCCGATCCCCACTATCCCAATGGGCTGTTCATCTACCATACCGGCATGGGGAAACGCTATGGCGGATGTGAGAATCCCGTGGGAGATTTGACCACAAATATGTTTGATATTAATTTTACGCACACGCTTAGTCCGCGGACGTTCTACGAAGTGCGGTTGTCCCGCATGCAGACGCAGTATCATATTACTCACGGACCGGACCGGGATACGACCAAAATCAAATTCATTCCGGCCGATTGGTACACCGTACAGGGCGATACTCTCCATGTCCCCGGATACTGGGATTCCAAAAGCGGGCATTATGTGGTTCACGACACCACCTTTTATAAAGGCGATTCGGTTTGGTTTCCGGCCTCATCCTATGATGAAACGCCCCACGGCTGGATCATTGGAGGCCAAACCTTTAATGACCAGCCCGGAAAGGTAAATCTGGATAATACCAGTATTGATTTTGATTCCTCCAAAGGTTGGACAACCATCTTTAAGTTCGATTTAACCAGTCAGGTGAACCAATATCATCAGATTAAAACCGGACTTTACATGGATATGAGCCGGCTGGACCGGAGGTACCGTGAACTGACTTTTCAGCGAAAAAAGCGGTTGAGTTTCTCCTCTCCCCCGAGAAAAGCCGCGGTTTATGTACAGGACAGAATAGAAGTCAAGGGCATGATCGCCAACATTGGTTTTCGGGCGGAGTATTTTGACGCTCATGGCAAGGTCTACGAACCGGGAAATCCCTTTTCCCGGGCCTTTGGTCCCGGATTCTGGGATCGGATTGACGGTGACAGCTTGAAATACACACTGAGCAAAAAACACTTTTTCATCAGTCCGCGGCTGGGAATTTCGCACCCCATGACGGCGAACAGCAAGATTTACTTCAACTATGGGCATTTTTATTCTCCCCCGCTTACATTCCATTTGTACGGCTTTTACAATCGAAGCGACTATGAGTCACAGGCCGAATTCATCGGAAACCCCAACTTAAAACCCCCGCGGACAATCGCCTACGAACTGGGATTTGACATGGATGTGCGGCAGATGTTTTTGATCCACACGGACATTTTTTACAAGGATGTAACCAACGAAGAAGGAGCGATCTATTACACCAGTATCGATAAAATCACCAATTACAAAACATGGACCAATAAAAAATACGAGGACATCATCGGCTGGGAACTCCGCATCAATAAGCGGGTTGGACGCTTTTTTACCGGTTGGATTCAAACCCAATTCATGGGACAGCGCTCCGGCGAGGTCGGATATCAGCACCTTTATGAACCGGATGATCCCCTTAATGTGCCAACGTATTCGCGTTTCTCCGTTCCCATCAGCCGGCTGTGGCGCTGGAAACCCAGTTTTCAGGGATATGTTGATCTCCATTCTCCGGAGAATTGGGGGCCGCGTCTGTTGAACCATCGTATTTTTTCAGGATTTCACATCAACACCATTATCCACTGGGCCGCGGGCGATAAATTTACATGGAATCCGGACAACAAGCCCTTTATTCGGGATAATCTGCAATGGAAAAATTATTTCCGGTCGGACATTTACATGAGCAAGAATTTTAAAGTGGGCTCGGTAACGGTCAGTCCCTACCTGGACATGCGAAATCTTTTTGCCCGCAAGATGTTGAATGTCGGCATCCTGCGGGGTCTGGCCGCGAATCCGGGATCGGAAATCTACAAATACTATGCGTCTCTTCGAAAGGGAGACCGTGTCGGAGATTACAAACAATCGTATCTTAAATACCCCCATTCTAAACCGGGAGAACCCCTCTATATTCACCAGGGAGGCCCAAAAGAGGTTTACATGGGGATTCATATTGAACTAAGGTAAACCAAGACAGGATTTCGCAGCACAATTCGCAGGATCGTCATCTTGTGCAAACGTGTATGTTCTTTAAATAATCATTGAATCCTTTAGTCGGAGAGTTCCTATGAGAATCAAAACATATTTCATGACAACGGTCTTCGTCCTCTTGATGATGACGTCACTGGCTTTCGGGCAAAACATCAAAAAAGTGGCACAAAGCTACATGCCGTTTTTGAGTCTTGAAGTAGGCGCCAGAGCCCAGGCCCTTTCCGGTGCCTTTATCGCGGTGCCCGGTGACCCGGACAATATTTTTTACAATCCGTCCGGTCTGGCCTACGTAAGAGGAATCAGCTTTTCCCTGTCCCGAACCAACTGGTTTGCAGGAATTGGCTACGAAGGGGGTTCCCTCGCTATGAATTTCGGGGATTGGGGCACATTCGGATTAAGCGTCATCAATATGGATTATGGAACGTTTCGCCGGACGGAAGTGGATGCCCACGCATGGGAAGGATACATCGAACGCGGCACCTTTTCTGTGAGCGAATGGGCGATCGGGTTGGCGTATGCCAAGCAATTGACCGATCGATTTTCCTTTGGCGCACAGGCCAAATATGCCTACCAGGATCTGGGAACCAGCCGAATCTGGCAGTATTGGGGAACGCAATTTGAGTATTCGGCCAACGTTAAAAATGAAGAAAAAACGATGGCATACGATCTGGGAACCTATTATCATACGGGATTTAAAAGCCTGCAAATCGGAATGTACATTCGGAATTTTGCTAATCGACCCCTCCCCCTGACATTCGGATTCGGAATGGCCATGTATCTGAATGATCTCTTTTTATCCGGGAACTCCCCTCATCGCTTTTTACTGACAACCGACTTTCTTCACCCGAAAGATTATTCGGAGCGATACAATGTGGGATTGGAATATTCGTTCTATAATAAGGCCTTTTTACGATTTGGGTATCGCGGAAATTACGATGAAGAAAAGATGACATTCGGAGCGGGCTATCACCAACAGATCGGGAATATGAGTTTTATACTGGATTACACAGCCATTCCGTTTGGTGTGTTTGGCTGGGTTCATCAGATTAGTTTTGGTATGAATTGGCGGTAAGCAATGACCGCAAAAAGGGAATTTTAAATGGAGAACTCATGATGAATCAAAAAATATACGGTTTATTCCTGATTATTGGATTAAGCATGTTGCTGTTTAATCCAATCAATTCGTACAGCCAAAAACCAACACGGTTTTTGGCCCTCGGGGAATTCTGGCATTACGAGGAGAACGATTTCAGCGGGGGCTGGGAGAGCTCCTGGATTTGGCCCGGAAACCGCTGGCGGGAAAAAGGACCGGGCGAAATCCGTCAGATGGGTGCCAATGCCCGATTGGTGGGGCCGGGATTTGGCGTGAAAGATTGGACGGATCGCCGAAAACGCTTTCATCCGTACTACATCTGTTCCTCCAATGCCGGGGAATACCTGCATACAACCGATGCCTCATCGGAACCGTATGGGACATTTGAAAAGGTGCTGCGCGTGCGTCCGCCGGATGTGTACATAGATGGCAAACTCCAGGGTGAACGGCATCCATACGACCGGATTGATCCGACTTTGCCGGTGGACGGCATCATTCACGGCAAGGTAAACTTCCCCATCGGAATTACCGCGGACATGACCTGGTATTCCAGCGCGGCAAAAAATGCGGATATGTACATGATTCTGGATGTGACTTTGACCAACACCGGTAACACCAACAGCACTCCCCGAATTGAACTCAGGAATCAAACCCTGCATGGTTTATGCTGGGCGTACATGCCGGAACCCATGGTTACCTTTGAAGGCGCCACGCAAAATGCCGCTATCTGGGAAGGAAACAATGACGACTGGGTGGAATATTATGGGGAGAATTATCTGGATTATATTGGCTCGGGCAACCCCCTGCATCCGGCGGGCGATCCCACGGCCGATTCTCTGCGGCTTTGGATCTTGTGGGACGGCGATAACAACCTGCTCCCCGGAGACGATGTGGGTGACCCGGATCGAAATGTCGGGTTTGTCGAGCAAACACCGGGACACGGACGCATTCTTTCACCCCAATATGTGGGCTGGGGCATTTTGCACGCCGACAAAAGTGTGGACGACAAAACCAACGACCTGTCCCAGCCGTTTTCCACGGTCTGGCGGCCCGGAACCGTGCGCTGGGGTGAAAGCGACTACGACAAGCTGTATCAGTTTTTATTCAGTGGCAATCACATGAAAAGCCCCCAGGAAATGGGCTACACCGAACCAAACGACCCCGAACACGTGGCGGCGCCGTATGCCTATTTGGGGGTGGGCCCCTATGAAATGCCGTTTGGAAGCAGTGTTCACATCACCATGCTGGTGGTCATCAATGGTCTCTCCCGGGAAAATTGTGAGAAGGTGGGACTGGAGTGGTACAATGCCCATCATGGCGGAGAAGGCCTTACCGATGAGCAGAAGGATGCCCTGGTGGCGACGGGTCGGGATTCTCTGATGAAGTATTACAGCATGGCCTACCGGCGGTATTTTCGAAACATTGCGGAGGGACGGAATCCCTTTACCGTGCCCAAACCACCACCCGCGCCGGATTTATGGGTGGAGGCTGGAAACAGGTGCGTGAAACTGCATTGGAGCGATGTTTCCCAGGAGCCGGATCCGGATACGGGTGTGAAAGATTTTGCGGGATATCGCGTATACCGGTCGCACAGTACGGGAGAGCCGGGATTCAGCGGGAACGAAGGGCCCTACGATCTGATCTGGGAGTGTGGAGGCAACAGCGGCGTCCCGGTGGACACGCAGTTTGTGGACACCGGCGTGCAGCGTGGGTTTGCGTACTGGTACTACGTGACGGCCTACGACGACGGCTCACAGAACTGGGAGGACGGCAAGCCTTTGGAGTCGGGCAAGTACTGGAACATGATGCAGAAAAATATGCCGGTTCACCCTTACTATAAACCGGAACAAGTAAAGACGTTAGACAAGGTACGGGTGGTACCGAATCCGTACAACTACGCGTCACGTCCCATGAATTTTCCGGACGAAGAGAATAAAATTATGTTTGTGGGGCTTCCGCCGAAATGCACGATTAAGATTTTCACAGTGACGGGGAATCTGGTCAAGACGCTTCACCATACGAACGGGACGGGGGAAGAACCCTGGGATCAGCTCACGGAATACAATCAAATTGTGTACTCAGGCGTGTACATTTATGTGATCGAAAGCGATATCGGAACAACCACGGGTAAATTTGTCATTGTTCGTGAAGGAGAGCAAGTTGAATAACAAACTGTGCCTTAATAAACTGGCAAACCAAAACACCTTGCGGCATGGTATGCGAAGGCAGCTCTAAATCCAAAAAGGATTGTTGATTTAAAAAATCGGAATAGGGTAACAAAATATGAAATGGCGTAACCTGGCATATGTATTTATTGGATGCGTTCTGGCAATTGGCGCTTCGACTCCTGCGTTCGGGCAAAAACCGATACGATTTTTGGCCCTTGGAGAATTCTGGCATTACGAGGAAAATGATTTTAGCGGGGGCTGGGAGACCTCCTGGATCTGGCCGGGAAACCGTTGGCGGGAGCGCATTCCCGGGGAGATAAAATGCATGGGCACCAATGCCCGGCTGGTGGGACCGGGTTTTGGTGTGCGGGACTGGAAAGATCGGCGCAAACGTTTCCATCCCTATTACATTTGCTCCTCAAATGCCGGCGAATACCTGCACACATCGGATGCATCCTCAGAACCCTATGAAATATTTGAAAAGGTGCTGCGCGTGCGTCCCCCGGATGTGTACGTGGATGGCAAGCTTCAGGGGCCGCGCCATCCCTACGATCGAATTGATCCGACTCTGCCGGTGGACGGCATCATTCACGGCAAGGTAAATTTCCCGGTTGGAATTACAGCCGATATGACCTGGTATTCCAGTGCCGCAAAGAACGCCGATATGTACATGATTTTGGATGTGACATTCACCAATACCGGAAACACCAATAGTACCCCTCGAATCGAATTGCGGAACCAGACCCTTCACGGTGTGTGTTGGGCGTACATGCCGGAACCCTGCGTGACCTACGAAGGGGCGAATCAAAATGCAGCCGTCTGGGAAAACAACAACGACGATTGGGTGGAATACTACGGCGAAAATTATCTGGATTACCTCGGGTCGGGTGATCCTTTGCATCCTGCAGGCGATCCCACGGCCGATTCGCTGCGGCTCTGGATCCTGTGGGATGGCGACAACAATCTGCTTCCAGGTGATGACGTGGGTGACCCGGATCGAAATGTGGGGTACGTGGAGCCCACTTCAGGCCACGGCCGGATCCTATCCCCGGCTTACGTGGGCTGGGGCATTTTGCACGCCGACAAAAGTGTGGACGACAAAACCAACGACCTTTCTCAGCCGTTTTCCACGGTCTGGCGGCCGGGAACCGTACGCTGGGGCGAAACGGATTATGATAAACTCTACCAGTTTTTGTTCAGCGGGGACCACATGAAAAGTCCCCAGGAAATGGGCTACACCGAACCGAATGACCCCGAGCATGTGTCGGCACCGTATGCCTATTTGGGAGTGGGCCCCTATGAAATGCCGTTTGGAAGCAGCATTCACATCACCATGCTGGTGGTGATTAATGGTCTTTCCCGGGAGAATTGCAAAAAGGTGGGATTGGCCTGGTACAATGCGCAACACGGCGGAGAGGGGTTAACGGACCAAGAGAAGGACGACTTGGTGGCCACAGGACGGGACTCCCTGATGAAATACTACAGCATGGCCTACCGGCGGTATTTTCGAAACATCGCCGCCGGGCGCAATCCCTTTGCCGTGCCCAAGCCACCGCCAGCTCCGGATTTGTGGGTGGAGGCCGGAAACAAGTGTGTGAAGCTGCATTGGAGTGACGTGTCCAAGGAACCGGATCCGGACACCGGGGTGCGGGATTTTGCGGGCTATCGGGTGTACCGGTCTCACAGCACCAATCTGGCGGGAGAAAGCGGTAATGAAGGGCCTTATGATTTGGTCTGGGAATGCGGCGGGAACACGGGTGTTCCGGTGGATACACAGTTTGTGGACACCGGGGTACAGCGTGGGTTCGCCTACTGGTACTACGTGACGGCCTACGACGACGGCTCGCAGAACTGGGAGGACGGCAAACCGCTGGAATCGGGCAAGTACTGGAACATGATGCAGAAAAACATGCCGGTTCACCCATATTACAAACCGGAAAAAGTCAGTACATTGAACAATGTGCGTGTTGTGCCGAATCCATATAATTACGCCTCTCGTCCGATGAACTACCCGGACGAGGAGAATAAAATTATGTTTGTAGGGCTGCCGCCGAAGTGCACGATTAAGATTTTCACAGTCACGGGGAATCTGGTGAAAACACTGCACCATACAAATGGGACGGGTGAAGAGCCGTGGGATCAGCTCACGGAATACAATCAGATTGTGTATTCAGGGGTGTATGTGTACACCATTGAGAGTGATATAGGTACCACAACCGGAAAATTCGTCATTGTTAGAAATGGAGAGGAGGTGAGGTAAAACAAAGGTGAAATTACTCTATTTTAAAGAAAGGAGGTGATGGTAGAAAGTAATTTTTAGAGGGGGAAATGGCAAAAAATGAAAGAAAGCAAACAAACCTTTAAGGAGGGTTACAATGAAACGATTCGTAATTCTGTTTGCCACACTTGCAATGGCTGTGTTTATGGTTTCCAACAGCTTTGCCGGAAACAAGGCCCTGAAAAAGGCCAACGGCGTTACTGAAATTAAATTGTATACCAACGAGAATCCGCCTCGATTTTGGGGTTATGATTCCGTGGGTACCAATCATGCGGCCAATTATCTGGGACAAAAAAAGGCCTATCCCCATGCCAGCAGTTTAGTGGTTCGGTTTGGTATCAATAACGACATTGTCAACGGCGACACCTGCAATATTTACGTGAGCCACGACGCCGCCATCGGTCCTTATGCTTACTGGCTCCATTTAGTGGGCATGCCCAATCCCAGAAACTGGGTGGATATTTACCGCTCCGATACGGAAGGCTACGATGAATACCTGGACGCCTCGCACACCGAGCGGGTCACGTTCTGGATTAAAGCGGATCCGAAATTAGCGGATACCTATCCGCTGTTTTTTGTCTGGAGAAGCCAGAATGTGAATGGCCACGATGCCTTCAGCGCCATCGCCTGTATCCGCGGTGAAACGATTGTACGGATTGATCCTTATGGTGATTGGAATGTTGTCCGTTTCCGCAAATTCACTGGCGATTGGCAGTTTGTGTCCATTCCGTGGGCCTTTTTCACCATCCCGACAGCCGATTCCGTTCAGGCCATTATTCCTTACAGCTGGGCGGGTGTCCAGACAGACGGAAAATCCTTTGGCCCCGATTTCGATCCCTCCACTATTCGCGTGTACCAGTTGGACAGCAAAATCGGCGGTGAACCCGACAAAGGGAATTTCCCATGGCCGGACAACGGGACACCAGAAGGCACCGGCGATTACGGCATTGATGAAATGATTCTGACATTGAATCCGGGAACGGGTGTAACCGGCGTGAACGGCGAAAAAACCACCGTTCCTCTGACTTACGAGTTGAAAGATGCCTATCCCAACCCGTTCAATCCCAGCACCACCATTGAATACGGTCTGCCGGTAAGCAACAACGTAAAAATTGTGGTGTACAACGCCATGGGACAGAAGGTAAAAACACTGGTTAACAGCTATCAAACCCTCGGCACCTACAAGGTGACCTGGGACGGCACCAACGATTTTGGCGAAACCGTTCCCAGTGGCGTCTATTTCTGCAAGATGACCTCCAGCCACTTCAGCGCTGTGAAAAAACTGATGTTGATGAAATAGGCCGATGTGCGTGAGGTAAAATCGTGAGGGCGCTTCCTCCGGTTCCACCTTTCCGAGGGAGCGCCCGTTTTTTGTGGAATCTTCCCGATAATAACAGGGAATTTGATTTTGGTCTTGAAATTTTAACGAAAAAAATGTATTTTATGAAAACGTTTGCCTAATTTAAAAAATTACACGTGGGTGCGAGAATTTAGAAAAAATAGCGGCGGTTGTTCCATTTGTTTTTATGAATTAAGTAATTCGATTTGTTTTAAGACTGCTTTTGTTACACCAGAACGTGAATTTTTTGATTTGCCACGAGCTTTAGCCCGTGGAAAAGAAACATTTCAATAATAATAAGGGCTTTAGCCCAATGATTTGTCAATCGTTGGGCTAAAGCCCGACAGAAATTGAAATTCAATTGAAACCACGACCTGAAGGTCGTGGCAAGTCAAAAATGCAAAGAAAATCTGAATTTAAAATTGTGCCACAATACAGACAGAATGTTAGGACGAAATGAAACACAAAAATCGGAGTTTAAACGTGGGACTGATTGACACCATTCAAAAAAAGACGAATAATTGGGTAAACCGGATTTCGATTGTAGGCCGTCTTTTAATTGCCGGAGGGCTAATCGGACTTTTATTTTTTTCGAACGGCACAGCGGCCAAAAAGCACGTTCCCGTACCGCACGATTACATCGGGTGCCCCGATTACCAGGCGTACCTCTCGTACGCTCAAACCTTTGCCGACACCTTCCTGCGTGCGGCGGTAGACCACTGGGGTCCGAAAAAAACACCCCTTTTCGTGCAGATGCTTTCGTTGAAGACCCACGACTATCCCAGAAAATCGGACGACCCCCGATGGCAGCAGGGCTACGCCAGCGGAGGCGATTACGTGTACTTTTCCCGCGGCAGCAATCTGGCGCGCGAAACGTACATGTTGCCGGCGCTCATTCAACTGAGCCAAATCACGGGGAATCCGAAATACAAAAAGGCGGCAGTGGACTATCTAAAATTCTATTTTAAACAGTGTCCCAGTCCCACCACACACATTTGGCCCTGGGGGGAACACATGAGCTACAATCTGGTGACGGACCGGATTCACCATTGGCGGGAGGAGCCGGAGATGTCCCCGGCCCCCTGGGAACTGTTCTGGCAAATCGACAGCAGCGCCGTGCGAAAGGAAATCGAAGGGTTTTACAAATACCACACGTACGACAAAGCGAACACCTTTCTGTACGACCGCCACGCCAACTACTACACCGGGCTTTTTGACGACATGAAAGTCCGGGGTGCCTACATCAAACACTCGGGCATCTACTTGTACGGATTCACCTTTCTGTGGACGA
>JAADHR010000043.1 GCA_013151735.1 Calditrichota bacterium
CGAGGAAACCAGCGCTCATTCCCAGGTTTCCGCCAATTTTTGGTAATAGCCGGCATCTTCCAATTTACCCCGCTTTGCGCTGCCATTTGCCAGAATCCGGCATTTTTTTACCAGCATTTCCCGGGCGGCCCGTTCATTTTCGGAACTCAACTTTCCGCTTTCCAGCACCTTTAGAATCGACCGTACCCGAAACCGATCCAACCCCCAATATTTTTGAGAAAGCTGATCCGGGTGGCCGCCGTGTTTGACAATCACTTTCTCCGGAATAAACAAAATGGGGTAACGGCTGCCAATCCGCAGCCAGAGATCGTAATCCTCGCCTGCGGGCAGCGATTCGTCAAAAAGACCCACCTCGTCAAAAACAGAACGCTCGATCATTACCGATGACGGACTGATCAGGCACAGCGGCAGCAAATGCGGGAAAATCCATCCGGAATACTTTTGGTGGCGCTTTTTGGGATTCGCCCAGCGTCCGTTTCGAATCCAGATTTCATCCGTGTAACTGATCTTGTATTCCGAATAGTGACTCATCGCCGCCAATTGGATTTCCAGCTTTCGCGGTTTCCAGAGGTCATCCGAATCCAAGAAACACAGGTACTTTCCACTGGCCAAACCGATTCCGGTGTTGCGGGCAGAGCTTACGCCCCGGTTGGGCTGAGCTACAAATGTGATCGAACTGCCAAACCGCTCCAGGATTTCCAGCGTATCGTCGGTAGACCCATCATCCACAACAAGGAGTTCAAAATCGCGAAAGGTTTGCTTCAGTACCGAATCCACGGCATTTGCAATCCAGGCCGCGCGATTAAATGTCGGAATAATGACTGAGACTTCTGGCATCGGTATGTTTCATCGTTTACATCCATCAACCCAAATGTTTTTCCAGCCACCCGGAGACATCACGAAAGGCCTGTTCTCTGGCCCGATCGTGAAACACCTCATGGTACGATCCCGGGTACAGCCGAAGGTCTTTGTCAGAAGAACCAATCGTCTTAAACAGCATTTTTGCCCCTTCCGGATCAACCAGGGGATCTTCTTCACCCTGAATAATGAGTACCGGAAAGGTGAATTCCCCGGCTTTCCGGAAAACCTCTTCCATGGCCCGGGTCATTTCCACATAAAATCGTGCCGTAATCTTGCTGTGCACCAGAGGATCGTTTCGATATTTTTCTACCTCTTCAGGCTGTGTGGAAATGGATTCCGGCGGCAGTTCGCTGTCTTGCGTGAATGCAGGAAACAGGCTGGAAAACACTTTGCCCAGAACAATTTTCCAGGCCGGAACCTTCATACGGACCTTGAGCCCCGGCGATGACAGCACAAATCCTTTGAATCCCGGCGGGTGGGTCAGCCCGTAATGGAATGCGATAAGGCCGCCGAGACTGTGCCCCATCACAAAAACCGGGTGCAGGTCTCGTGTTTCCAGAAACTGACGGAAGTCCTTCACCTCCGAAATAAAATCTCCGAAACGGAGGATATGCCCGCGCTTCCCGGCAGACTGGCCGTGCCCGGGCAGATCAAATCCCAACAGGCTAAACCCTCCGGAGGTCAAACCCTCCGCTACATCCCCGTACCGAAGCACGTGTTCTCCGAGTCCGTGAATCAGCAGAATTTGTGCTTTTTCAGAATCCGCCCTGAACATGTGAAAGTGACGTTTTTCTCCCGCAGACGTTTCATAAAAGCCATCGTCTTCTCTCATAGGTGTTCACCTCGCTGTTTGAATGATTTCACAATGATGCGCCCGTGCCCATTCGCCCAGGCGAATGCCCGGGTTGACAACGCCGCAATGCCCGAACAAACGCAGTAAATAGCGATCGGACCAGCGATCGCCAAAAGCCCAGGAATTAGAAAAATCAATCTGGTGAAAATCAAAAACATCCTGCAGCGCCCGAACCTTGTCTTTCCCGTAGGGATGAATTCCCTCAATCCGCCCCGTCAAAATCCCGTTTTGCTCTTCGAGATGGGCACCAATAACCGTGTCCACCGGTAGGTGGGACTGCAGGTTTTCCAGCAAAAAGTGAAGCGATCCGGAAAGCAGAATATTCTGTTTCCCTTCCGAATGAAACACTTCCATTCGATCCACAAGGTTCTGAAGCAGCCGCGGCCTGATTTCCTCTTCAAAAAAAATGTTTGATGAGGCCTGTAGTTTCTTTAAGGAAAGGCCGCGCAAATAAAATTTGTTGCGCCGAAAAGCCTCCGTTGTATCCTCGCGCAGTCCATAAAATACATGAATCAAAAAGGCCTGAATCTGCCGAAAACCCATTTGTTTTTTCCGAAACAGCCATCTGGAAAAAAGAATTTCAAGCGATGTGTGAGGGATGAGTGTCCCGTCCACATCAAACACAGCCATCTGAAGTTTCGCCATAAAGGTCCGCTTTTGGGATCGTTTCGGATGTAATTTACGAATTTCCAACCGATTTTTTATGATAAAAAAACCCGCTCAAAAAGGAACGCAATCTCCCCATTAGTAATTCTTCCCCGCAAAGAGTTATTCGTCCGCTTCAAAGTCTTTCGGGTAGCGTTTTGACAACAAATATTCCCGGCCATCCCACAAAACCGGAATTCCCCGAATCACGCACATCACCACCACGACGTAGACAATAAATTGGCCAACCGCTCCGAATAAAGCATCCAATCGATGAGGAAGCGAAAACAGTCCCTCTGCCATTCCCTTCCGAAGCGCCAAAAGTGCTCCCAAATAGCAAAAAACAATAACCTTTGAAACACCGTAAATGGCACGGCTCCACCGCGAGCTGGTCAGTGCCTTCGCCCAGGGTGTTTTCATCATCGTTTTTTCACCAAAGGGTGTTTTCCCTTCCGCAAAGGCCACACTTCGTACCGTATCCACCATAAAACTGCGCGCGATTACAATCATAGGCACCCAAAAGGTGATCATCCCGATCGCTGAAAAATAAATCCAGTAGATATTCTCTACGATCCGATCACCGGCAATATCCAGAAGGGCACCAAAGTCGGATGCCAGATTTAGTTTCCGGGCCACCACACCATCCAGGGCATCCAGGTAAATCACCCCCATCGTGAGAAAAAAGGCGGCGGTGGCAAAATAAAAATTCATCTGATAAAAGGCGATGGTCAAAAATGCCAGAAGCACGCGCCCAATAGTAATTGCATTTGCCGTCATCGACGAATTTTCTTTCGTTTAAAAACGTTTGTTTTTTTGGTTCTACTGGCTTTTTTGTGGATTTATTTTCTTAAAATACGGAAAGCATTCCATTCTAACCCTCCTCCCGGCCCCCTCCCTGAGAT
>JAADHR010000044.1 GCA_013151735.1 Calditrichota bacterium
CCCATTCTCAGAAAGCCTGTCATTCCGAGCGCAGCGAGGAATCTCCTAACGTTCTTCCCAAGGGATTCCTCGTTCTGCTGGTGCTCCACTCGGAATGACAGCTCTGGTGTTGTCATTGCGAAGAAAATGGAATCCCCATTTCTCAGAAAGCCTGTCATTCTGAGCGCAGCGAGGAATCTCTCAATGTTCTTTGCAGGGGATTCCTCGTTCCGCTGTTGCTCCACTCGGAATGACAGGCCTGGTGTTGTCATTACGGAGTAAATGGAATCCCCATTCCGACTACTATTTCGTATTAAAAACCCGACCTATTCCAACGAAAAGAAACCTCGGGGTCGATGAAGAATAGGGCTGATTAAACTGGTACAGGCGCAGATGCACCAGCCAGTTTTTTCGCACGCGCACCTGCAACCGAAACGATGGCCGCAAGTCGGACACGCGAGGTACCCGCTCGCCAAAATAAATGACCCCTACCCAGACCCGCGAAAAACGGTCAGTGGACTGCCAGGCTACGCCAGACATTAGAGCCGCCGGGCTAGGAACAGGCAAAAATCTGATGCCAACGGAAACATGACGGATGGGTTCGCCCCAGAAACCGGCGTAGGGCAGCAAGGGAAAACCCAAATGGTAACGCTCGTCACACCAGCCGCGCTCCTGATAATATCCGGTTACCCCGGCCTCAAATCCCCCGTGATCAAAAAAGCCCTTGGCCTCAAGCGCCCACAGATAAGTACTGTAGTGCACCCGATAGGAATACGGCGGTATTTCGCCCCCGCAATCACAGCACCCAACACCTTCGTCCACGTTAAAGGATTTCGCGAAGGTAACGGTAAGTTCAGATCGTTGGGTCAAACGTTGTCCTACCACAGCAAGGGGGAAATAGGTGGAATTATCTTTCGTAGAGTGGCTTCCCAACACACTGAGGGTGTACACAGGACGGACTTTTTCGGAAGGAACCATTTTGGGGTACACAATCCGTCCGTCTTTGCGAACGAGTTCCCGAATATCCGAAAAGGGATAAAATTTAGGCGGCGGATTGACCAGAATGCTCAGCTTATTTGGATCAAATACCACACCGTTCTTTTTGATTTCCACAATTTTCCCCGGTAGAATGCGTCCATCTTTCAATTGCAATACATCCGCTTTGCCCTGCCATTGTTTAAATTCGTTCCGGGAATGAACCCCAACCACAGCGAGAGGCATATCGGCCAAAACCGCACCTAAAAGAAGAAGTGAAATCCAGCGAGTTATTAATTCCACAAGGAGTATTCCTCCTATTATGATTTTTCAAAAATTCGTGAAACACCATGCAAGGAAAATGTACGCGTGAAAATTTTATTTCGCTTATTCTTTAGAGGTCTGAGCGACACGTTCTTTCAGGGAAATTCCTCTCACTGAAAAGAGCCGCTCAATGACCTCTCCTAAAATGTTGTTGGGGGTGGAGGCGCCAGCAGTCAGTCCGATGTTGACGGGCCCGGACGGCAGCCACTTTTGAACGGTTTTCAGCGTACCGGAAATCGGATCCCGGCATCGGATGCGTTCGCTGTCCAGAATTTCTTCAGCGCTTTCAATATGAAATGTGGGAACCTTTTGTGCGGCAATCTCCGCCAGATGACCGGTGTTGCTGCTGTTGTAACCGCCGACGACCACCATCAAATCGATGTTTTTATCCGAAAGCAGCTCTACCACGGCATCCTGGCGGTCTTGTGTGGCGCTGCAAACCGTGTCGAAATTGCGGAAATGCTCAGGCAAACTTTCTTCGCCGTAGCGGTCGATCAGAGCCCGGCGAATCTTTTCGGCGATTTTCAGGGATTCTCCCCGGAGCATGGTGGTTTGGTTGGCCAATCCGATTTTTTGCAGGTCCCGATCCGGATCAAAATGGGGCGAAACGGCTTTTTGAAATTGCCTTAAAAGAGTGTCCCGTCCGGCACCCGTCCGGATGAAGCGGCAAACAAGTTCAACCTCCTGTTCATTCAAAACCACCAGATAGTTTTTGGCGTGCGAAACGGTTGCCCGTGTTTCTTCGTGATCGTATTTTCCGTGGACCAGCACCGTAAATCCGTCCCGAACGTAGCTTTCTACCCGCTTCCAAACAGAAATCACCGACCCGCAGGTGGTGTCCACCAAAATGCAGCCCCTCTTCTTTAGAAGTGCCAGTGTGTGAACGGGGACTCCGAATGCGGGGAGCACGACCACATCTTTTTCTTTGATAAACGAATAATCCTCGTTTTCTGTTTTCGGAATCGGTAAAATCTGGATGCCCATTTCCTGAAGCTGCCGGTTTACAAAGGGATTGTGAATCATATCGCCGATCAAGAAGATCCGGCGGTCGGGAAACTTCTGGCGGGCCTGGTAGGCGTAGTCCACGGCGCGTTCCACACCGTAGCAGAATCCGAATTCCCTTGCCAGGAAAATGGTCAATCCTTCTGCCGAAATCTGATGGCCGTGGGTTTTCAGATACGTCACGACACCGCTGAAATAATCACGCTGAAGTTGGGCCCTGATCTCGTCTCGCACCCCCAGGCCTTTTCGGTAAATAATGATCGTTATCGGGCATTGTGTTTTCTTTTCCGGAAATATTTTAAAAATTCTCTTGGGGTTTCCAGTTTTAAATAACATGGTTTAATATCCCTGGGTTACAATTTTGTCGATTTGAATCAATTCTTCGTGACTCAATTTCCACTCGAATGCGCGGACGGTTTCTTCAATCTGCTCAGGACGTTTGGCCCCGCAGATGGCCGAAGTTACTGCCGGATGGGCCAGTACCCACGCCACCGCCAGTTGAGCGACGGTAAAGCCCCGCTCTTCGGCAAATACCTTCAGGGCATTGACGATGGCAATATTCCGCTCAAATGTTTTTCCCTGAAATAGAAAATTCGCAGCCCGAAAATCACCAGGGGCAAACTGAACGGGACGATCATATTTCCCTGTTAGAAGTCCCATTGCCATCGGACTGTACACCACGACGCCCACATTTTTTTCCTGACACAAGGGCAGAAGCTGAACTTCCGTGTGACGAGCCAAAAGATTTAGAATGGGTTGCAGGGATACCACCGGCCCGTAGGATAAATACTCCCGAAGCTGATCCGGATTAAGATTAGACGTGCCGATATAGCGGATTTTCCCTTCCTTGACCAAATCCAGAAGGATACCCATGGTGTCGGCCACCGGCGTTTTGGGATCGGGACGGTGAATCTGGTACAAATCAATCACATCGGTTTGCAGGCGGCGCAGACTGTCCTCCACAGCCTGGCGGATGTAAGCGGGACTCAAATCTGCCCACACGCGGCTGCCGTCCGATGACCAGCGGTTGCCCACTTTGGTGGCCAAAATCACCTCTTTGCGGCGATTTCCCAGGGCCCTTGCCAGCACGTCTTCCGCATGCCCCCTGCCGTAAACATCGGCTGTGTCGAAAAAATTGATCTCCAGGTCCATTGCCCGCCGAATGGCCGCAATGGAATCCTCGTCATTCACGTTGCCCCATCCGCGGGCACCAATTGCCCAGGTTCCAAAGCCAATATCGGATATTTTTAGATCTGATGTTCCCAGTTGACGATAATCCATTTTTTCTCCTCAATTCCAAAATAGTCCACAATTCAATATGGAAGATAAAATTACACAAATGAAAACATAACAGTT
>JAADHR010000045.1 GCA_013151735.1 Calditrichota bacterium
TTTTGACCCGCACCAAGGCCGTCATCGATCGGGGTGCGGCCGGTATCGTGTACGGACGAAACATCATTCAGCACGAAAACCCCAAAGCGATTACAAAGGCTTTGATGGGGATTGTCCATGATGGTCTGAGTGTCGAACAAGCACTGGAATTTCTGAATTGAACGATAAACTATTTCTGGTGCTGGACATCGGCACCAGTGACATCAAGTGCGGTTGCGTCAATGTTACCGGCACTATTCTCGCGCGTCATCAGCGTGAATTTCCCATGACGCAAAGGCAGGACGTTTTTGAAATCGATTTTGATCTTTTTTTCGATAGTGTCGGTGATTTGCTGAAAGGGTGCCTGGCGCAAGCCGTTGTTCAGCGTGCCGGTGTCGAGGCGCTCCTGATCACCAGTCAGGCTCAAACCTTCGCCCCGGTGGATGCCGATTTTAGGCCGCTCCGGCCCGGCATTGTCTGGCTGGATGAGCGGGCAAGGGAAGAAGCCGAAATCCTGCAACAACACGTGCCGGATTTCGCCGAAGCCGCTGGATTCGCCCGTCCCCTGCCGGCGCAGTACGTCAGCAAGCTGCTGTGGCTGAAACGGCGTGAACCCGAGGTTTTTAAAAAGGCCCGGGCCTTTCCGTTGATTCACGAGTACCTGGCCTACCGCCTGACCGGTCATTTTTACTCGGACAGCACCAGCTTCGGCATGGGCGGCGTGTACGATTTTCGTCGGAAGGACCTGAATCCGGAAATCCTGGCCATTTTGGGTCTGACCCCAAATGCCTTCCCAAAAATTGAAAGAGCCGCGACCCGGGGGGAACGGATTTCGAATAAAATTCAACAGGATTGGGCCTGGCCTGAGCGTTTCCCCGTGTTTTTGTGCGGCAACGACCAGGGGGCATCTGCCTGCGGCGCGGGGCTGCACCAACCGGGCGATGTCAACATCAACCTGGGCACCGCTATGGTTTTTTACACGATCACAAATTCGCTGGCTACCCGCCTGACGGAAAGCCAAATCGCCGGAAAGCACCCGGTGGGGGAAAGTTATTTTCTGTTAAATTATGAACCGGATTTCGGATTAAAAATGCGGGAATTGAAGGAATACTTTTTTTCACAGGGCACGTATGATAACCTTTTTCAAACCTATTTCGAGTATCCAGAAGTGGATGCCCGGGCGCCGTCGTTCAAGAAATCGGAATGGCACGCCTTTTCCGGAATGCAAGCGCACAGGTTCTGTGCCGGCATCATTAAACATTATATGATTCGATTAAAGAGCCACCTGTCCCGGATTCGGGAAGCGGTGCCTGTGAAAAATATGTACCTCTCCGGGGGGATGCTGCAATCAGAAGTGTTGATTAAAATCGTGCAGGAGGCTCTGCAGAGGCCGCTCACTATTCAAAATCGCGCCGATGCCGGTTTGTTTGGCGCCGTGGAAATTTATAGTCAGAATAAAATCGGGGGAAATAAAAATGAGTGAGTTGGAGGATGACTCCTAAAATGCGTTTTTTTAAGTGAGGCAATACCAGGATGAGGGCGGAGAATGAGACAAACGATTGCAAAAATCCGCACCATGGAGGCAAACTGTTTAAATTGACCCAAATAACCCTTTTTTTATTGGGAGGTAACATGACTCTTTTTCCTTCTGCCCGACACAAAAAAGGTTTCGTGAATCCCCGGGCCGTCATCCCGGCGCTGTTCAGTGTGGCGGTCATTTGGGGTCTGCTGTCCGTTTCAGCGCTTATGGCCGGTGACATCCTGTGGAATTTTGTGCCCGGCGCCGGATATGTGGATACGTCTCCCGCCGTGGCGGATGTGGACGGCGATGGCGTGCAAGACGTTATTCTTGCAACCACCGCAGGGCGTGTGCTGGCCCTGGACGCGAATGGCCATAAAAAATGGGCCGTTGATCTCAATCAGACTATCAGTAATCCGCCAACCCTGGCCGGTGAGCCGTTGCAACTTTACGTCCTCACGAATTCCGGTGCGGTTATTTGCCTGGATGCCCGAAGCGGGGCCAAAAATTGGGATTACCGGATGCCGGCCGATTTTTCCTGGGGTATGACGGCTCTCGCTGCCGCTGACATTGATGGCGACGGACAGGTGGAGCTCATTGCAGGAGATAGGGGCGGCCATCTGGTTTGCCTGAACACAAACGGCGCACTGAAGTGGAAGAAAAATACAAAGCTGAGTTTTAATACGGCGCCTGCTCTGGCCGACCTGGATGGTGACGGCCGACGTGAAATTTTACTGGGGGCCAAAGAGACGCCGCTGATCTGCTTTTCAGACAAGGGACGTGAACGCTGGCGAGTGAAAACAGGAGACGCCGTTAGTGCCTCGCCGCTGGTCTACGACCTGAATGGCGACCACGTACCGGAAATCCTGCTTGGAGAGGGCAATGGTTTTTCCGTGTATGATGCCGCAGGGAATGAACTTTGGCATCATCCGATGCAAGGGCAGGTGCACGATGCCATTGCCATTGGCGATGTGGATTTGGACGGCAAAACGGATATTGTTGTGGCCGATCTGCGCGGCCATGTGGCCTGTCTTACAGAAGGGGGCACCCTGAAATGGAAAGCCAGCGTCGGACAGCGTGTCCGCCGCTCCCCGGCCATCGCTGACATTGACGGCGATTCCATGCCAGAAGTCATTGTTGGCGGCTACAGTGATGCTCTGTTCATCTTTGACGGCGACGGCAATCTGAAGGAGCAGGTACCGCTCAATGGCGCCATGAATGCTTCGCCCACGGTGGTGGATTTTCGAGGCAACGGCCGATTGAGTGTCATCTGCGCCACCATATCCGATGTGGTGGCTTTGAGCGAGTCACCCAAAAAGATGCCATTTCCGCCTCTCGTTTTATGGGGGGAATATCGCATGAATTCTGCCCGCACCGGCTCGCGGCTTCAGACCCCAAAAAAACCTCGCACCGGCATCACCGCCGTGGATTACGGGTCAATGCACGTCGGGGATAACCAGTTTTGCGTAACCGTGGAAAACCCGAAAAAGCAGCGATTGACTCTGGAAATGGAGATTCGCAAAGACACGGGTCGGCCTGTCCGTTCAAGGATGACCTCCTCCGACTCACTTTTTTCCGGACGAATGCCCTACGTCATTGTGGGACAAAGCGCCGAAAATGTGCAGTTTGTCTGCCGCCTGAAGGCGGGGGAAAAACGGATTGCGCAACGGAAACAGACGTTTTATCTGGTTCCCTTTGCCAAAGATGCGGACGACCTGCGCAAAGCCATCGCCAGAATAGGTGCTAATGTACACAGCGTGGCCGATAGTCATTATGTGCGCAACCAGATGACGCTGTTGTCCCTGCAATGGCAAAAGCTGAATGAACAAGTCAAAATCGCCGGCACGCTTTCGCCTCTGCAACGGGGCGAGCTTCGGTCGCAGTTTGAACAGGCCCGGGCCCGGGCGTACCGATTGGAGGCCATGACGCGCGCGGCGGTAGCGGCGGGGAATATGCTTGCCGCCTATGCCGCCAATCCCTGGGCACCGTTTGCCGGTGTGGATGAAATTATTGAGGGGCGTTCCCGTGCCCCGAATCTTCGGATAGAGGCCTTTTCGGGTGAAATAGAATCTGCGGCGGTCAATTTGGCCAATTTCAGTGACCATCCTGTGGTGCTGCGTATTGAGCCGCAAAATCTGTTGGCGGCGGATTCCACCCGGATCCCCTTTCGCCAGGTGCTTGAATTTTATGAGGTGCTGGATGTCCCGACGCAATCCCTCGATCTTTCTGCCGATGCCTTGCCCAAAGTTGGGCAGGCGCGCACCATTGTGCTGCCGGCGTTAAGCGTCCGCCAGCTCTGGATCAATGTCAACACAGCCCATCTCCCTCCTGGCAACTGGAACACCCGAATTCGTTTCCGCACGCTGGAAACAAGTCCGCATGAGGTTTTCGCGAATATGTCCGTTAAAGTCTGGCCCGTGGGATTAACCCAAAAGCAGCCCTTGCGATTGTGTCAGTGGGGCTATGTGGAATCTTCCATGCTCAAGGATATGCCTGAGGCAGCATTGAAGGATCAGGTACGGCACGGCACCAATGTTTTTGTGGCGACTGGAGCATTTGCACCGAAGGCCACGTTTGACGAACACGGCGACCTGGGCACCATTGACTTTGCGGCTCATGACGCGTATGTCCGCCGGTATGCGCCCTTTGGCATGATTCTTTTTTGCGGCTATCAGGGCAGTTTGAAAGGCCCTGCGCAGCCATTCTCGCCCGTTTGGATTAAGGCTTACAAAGAATGGATTGGCAAGTGGTCCCGGCATTTGGCCGAACTGGGTCTTAGTCACAACGATTTTGCCTTTTATCCGGTTGACGAGCCCGGGTTAGGAGAAAAACGTGTGGAGGAATTCGTCAATTATGCCAGGCCCATTCGCGAACTGGATGCCAGCCTGAAGATATATGCCGATCCGGTTGGCGAAGCCACCATGAGTGAGTTGAAAAGGATGGCCCCTTTTGTGGATATCTGGTGTCCGAACCGCAGCGGCTATCTGCTCCATGAGGGCGGGAAAAAGCTTGATTTTATCAAATCCACCGGTAAAACCGTGTGGACGTATGAGTGCAGAGGCAACGCCAAACACCAATCGCCCCTGGGCTATTATCGCGGGCAGGCATGGCTTGCCTTCCGCCACGGGCTGACGGGTATTGGATTCTGGTCCTATTGCACATCGCAATACAACCCCTGGTATGTGCCCAGAGGGGGGCAGGATTACCTGCTTGTTTATCCGGGTGACGGCGTGGTAACGAGCAAGCGGTGGGAAGCGGTGCGCGATGGCGTGGAAGATTACAATATGCTCATGCAATTGCAGCAGGCCGTAAAAAGTGCGGGTGTTTCCCCAAAGGTTCGTCGTGCCGTGCAAAAGTTTTTGTCCACAGACATCCCGGCCGTTGCCCGGTTCTGCGGAGTGGACAGGGATGGCACACTGCCCGGCGTGGAGGGATTGAGGGGCGTTCGAAAGGTAGCCGACCGGCGCTGGGAAAAAATAACCCAAGTGAGGCGGAAAATGGCGAAATTACTCATTGAAATAAAAAAACGCCATGAAAAATGACGTGCTTTTTTTGGACTCAGGTAATCATTTCAGAAGAATTTACGAATGAACGACGTGAGTTTACTCCAAAAGCAAAAAGTGATTTTGTTTTTGAGAAGTAAAGAAGCGTATCAAAATTTCAAAATCTGCTGACGAGGCAGGTTTGTCGTGAAGTGGTGTCATTGCGAGTCCGCGCTGGCGGACGAAGCAATCTCTTAAAATAGCAAATTTATGGGAGAGTTAGCTATGAAGATTAAATTCATTGCGATTGCTATTTTTATTCTTTTGGCAGCCGGGTGTCAACAGCCTCATCCGCCTCAGACCATCGATCTTTCCATGAACTGGTGCTTTTCTCCTGACAAAAAGGATCGTGGCATGTCCGAAAAGTGGTATGCCGTCGATTTTGACGATTCCAACTGGGACACGCTCAACGCCGGCCTGCGCTGGGAAGACCAGGGCTACCCGGATCTGGACGGCACGGCGTGGTACCGGAAGTCCGTCCTCATTCCGGCCGCGTGGAAAGGCAAAAAAGTCTGGATGAAATTTCGAGCCGTAAACGACGCCTACACTCTCTTCGTCAATGGCGAATCGGTAGCGACCTTTGGAATGTCGCATCACTCCTACGCGGGACGTCCTTCCGTTGTGGATGTGACCAAACAAATCGAATTTGGAAAACCCAATCTCATTGCGGTGAAGGTGGTTGATTGGGGAAACAGCGGCGGTCTCTGGCGGCGGCCGGTTCTCATCACCACGGACCGATCCCAGACAAAATTGTTTCAACCGTTGTCCAAAAAACCATTTGATCCGGAAAAAGCGGGGTACCGGTTGTTCTGGGAAGACACGTTCGACGGCGACCGGCTGGACACCACCAAGTGGGAAGTACGCGGTGTGGGTCCCCGTGCGATGGGCTACGTAACGCCCGAGGCAGTGGAAGTGAAAAACGGATTTCTAAACCTCTATGCACTGCTGGAAAATGATTCCCTCAAAGTGGGGGCTGTGGGCACGCAGGGACGGTTTGAAACCACCTTCGGCTATTTTGAGTGCCGGGCCAAGCTTCCCAAAACCACGGGCAATTGGGCGGCTTTTTGGATTCAATCCCCAAAAATCTCCCAGGGAGAAGACCCGGCCAAGTTTGGAACGGAAATCGACATTTTTGAATATTTTAGAAATCAGGGGAAGGATTTTGTTTCGCACAACCTGCACTGGGCGTACGGGCCCCACCAAAAAACCTCCGGTTCATTCCTCAGCAAAGTTCCGGGGCTGGACAAGGGATTTCACACCTTTGCCGTGGAATGGACACCCGAAAAATACGCCTTTTTTGTGGACGGGATCAAGTACCACGAAGTCAAACAGGCGATTTCTCATATTGACGAATACATCATTCTCAGTTTTGAACCGGCGCGCTCGAAAGAAGACCTTGACGGCGCCACGTATCCGGATGTGTTTACAATCGACTACGTAAAAGTGTACAAAAAGAAGAACTAATTCAGGAGTGACCTATGCATTCATTCAAACTATTCTTTTCATTTGGGATGTTTGTCGTTCCCCTGCTTGCCGTGTTTTCGCTCACGGCCCTCGGCGCGCAAGGCAGCGGGGAAAAATCCATTGAAAAACGGGCCCGGGAATTGGTGCAACAAATGACGCTGGAAGAAAAACTGGGGCTCATTGTGGGAGACGGCCGCTTCATGCCAGCCGTGGATCCCCGGACAGTGGAAAACGGCACGGGCATGATTATTACCGACCAGCACTCCAAACTGTTGATTCCCCGTCTCTCCATCTGGTCCACGGCCATGTCCGACGGCCCGGCGGGCCTGAACCGGCAAGCCCCGAAAGAGGGCGAAAAAAACTACCACTACACGACGGCCTTCCCCACGGCCACCTGCCTGGCCGCCACCTGGAACACCGACCTGGTGGAACAGGTGGGAAAAGCCTTTGGCAACGAGGCCCTGGAATATGATTTTGACCTGGTGCTGGGGCCGGGATTGAACATCCACCGAAATCCCAAATGCGGGCGCGCCTTTGAATATTACTCGGAAGATCCGCTGCTGACGGGAAAAATGGCGGCTTCGATGGTGCGCGGCATGCAGTCCTGGGGAATCGGCGTGACATTGAAGCATTTCGTGGCCAACAATCAGGAAACTAACCGACAGTACTACAATGCCGTCGTCAGTCAACGGGCTTTGCGGGAAATCTATTTGAGGGGATTTGAAATCGCCGTGAAGGAAGGAAAACCGCAGTCGATTATGACATCCTACAATCGCCTGAATGGCTTTTACACCGCTGAAAACCCCGAATTGCT
>JAADHR010000046.1 GCA_013151735.1 Calditrichota bacterium
CTGGTAACCCATCCCACGTCCACCTATTTGATAACGATGTACGTGGGACCGTACGTGGAATTGACGCAGCCGATTCCTCTGCCCGCCGAGCACGACACGATTCTGGCACACTATTACGTATTGAAAGGCAATGAGGACCGGGCGCGGAAGGAATTTTTTCCGCGTGTGCCGGACGAACTCAATCTGTACACGCGTTACTACGGCCCGTTTGCATTTGCGGATAACAAATTCGGGCTGGTGCAATCGTCTTACCCGGGAATGGAGCATTCCACGGCTGTAGCCGTTGGACCGATTTTTCCTCACACGCTGCTGCCGGGAGAACCCAATCCCCTGCAATGGTACGATCATTATTTCAACTACATGGTTGTGCACGAAGTGGCCCACGAGTGGTGGGGGAATGCGGTGACGGCTCTGGATTGGGGGGATTTCTGGCTGCACGAAGGATTTGCCACATACTCCGAAGCCCTCTGGATGGAACACCGCTTCGGGGAAGAACCCATGCATCAGTACATGGCGGGAATGAGTTTTCAAATTGATTCAACAGGGTCGGTTTATCAGCCCCGTCATAAAAATGCCAGGGAAGCCTACCATCTCAACATCTACTGGAAAGGGGCCTGGGTGCTTCACATGCTGCGCTACGTGATGGGCGATGAGGCCTTTTTTAAAACCCTGCGCCAGTTTAATACCGATCCGCGGTACCGCTACAAAAATGCCTGTACGGCAGATTTTCAGGCTGCGTGCGAAAAAAATTACGGCAAGGATCTGTCCTGGTTTTTTCTGGAATGGATTTACGGAACGGGCTGGCCGAAACTGACAGTCAGTCCTCACATTAGCGGAAGAGATGTGACGATTCGGGTGAGCAATCGTTCCAACAGCCGTACGCGGTTCAAGATGCCGCTGGACGTGGTGGTTCACACCAAACGCGGTCGATTTAAAAAGAGGCTGTGGCTCAAATCGGGAGAGAATACCTTTCACATCCGGGCAAAAACTCCCGTCACATCGGTTGATCCGATAGGCCTCCGCTGGATTTTGGACGGTCCCAAGCGCGGTGAAATGTGGTATTTTATCGATCTTGATTTTGTCATGGGAAAATTTGGAAAGGGGCTGCATTTTACGACGGATCGAAAAGTGGTTGTGGGGGATTCCGATGCGGTGTACATTTCACCCGCACGCTATTTATTCCGCGGGGTCAGATTCCTGAAGCTTCGTCTGGATTCGACGCAGGACAAACGCTGG
The DNA here is from genome assembly GCA_013151735.1 of Calditrichota bacterium. Classification (NCBI taxonomy): domain Bacteria; kingdom Pseudomonadati; phylum Calditrichota; species Calditrichota bacterium. The sequence goes on from JAADHR010000046.1 coordinate 1,237, forward strand.
CGGAAAGTGAAAGTGGCGGTGCGTGAACATTTCTTCAGGAAAAAGGATCAGAAAGCGTGGCAGGAAATCGGAGGCGACGGTTCTTTACCCGAAAATTTGCAGCACGCCCGCTCTCTGGAGTACCGTCTGGATTTCAGTGCCTTGAAAGGAGATACCCTGTCCGTACCCAAAGTGATTTTAACGTATGAATAAAAAATCGAATCAATAGAAGACGGGTACATTCTTGAAATCTGTTTTTTGGGTTGATTGAACCAATAAAAAGCGGGAAGGATTACAAATGAAAAAACACATTTTCATTCTTTTATTCAGCGGTGTCATTGGCTTGCTGATTGGGTCGTGTTCAAAAAATTCCGGGAGCATGGTGGGTCGCTGGGCCTATGTTCCGGAAAAAAGTACGGATCTGGTAACCTGGCGATACCGCACGCCTGAAGTGGTGGTTCAAAAGGAAAAAGACAGGATCGTTATTCTCTGGAACTGGATGCGCCGGGGAAAAGTGGCGTTTAGAGATTCCCTGACGTTTTGTCCGGGCAGTGCTCCGTCAAAGATTCCCGTAACCTCGGCCATCTGGCCGGAAAACTGGTATATGGGAGTTCTGGCCAAAAAGAACAGCTGGAAGCTGATCTCCGGAGAATGGAAACAGCCGGGACGGGAATTATTCGTTCGAAAAAAGCAGGTGGTGGAAATATCCCAGGGAGAGGCGCACATCACAACGGATTACACGTACACGCTCGGCAGTAAAGGCCGGATGCTGACCGTTGTTGAGAAGCGCTCATCGCGCCCGACGTCCATTACGTACGTGTTTAAGCGAATCGATTGAAAGGAAAGAAAATGAAAAAATATTTTCGATTGTTGGGAATTCTGATTTTGCTTGTTTGGTCCGTCCGGCTGCAGGCAGCGGATACCAAGTATGTGATGCCTCTTTCAGATAATTGGGCCATCGACGGCGATTTACCCACCCAGGCCCTCTTAATCAGCCTTCAGGGGATTGCGAATACGAGTGCCCCCCGGCTCTATTTTCTCTATCCGAAGGATTGGGATTTTAAATTCTCCGAACCCCTGCTGGATTATTACAAAACCTCCCGTCACATGACTTTCCAGAAGTTGGGGTCTGCGGATGAGGCCCTGCAGAAACTGGCAAAATATGCCCGGGGTTACGTCGTGTGGGATACATCCGTTCGGACGTCCCTGATCGTGTCGTTTACGGTTGCCGGGCTGACGCACTCGGTGATTGTTTCGGAGAAGTTGATTCCCCTGGTTGAAAAATACGGCCTTCACAAGGTGGAGGATTTCCGGGGGAAATTTACCGGAAAAAGTGATTACGAAATCTACAAATGGGCAATGGATCGGTATTGGAGTCGATGCAGCCGGGACTATCTGGTTTATTTGGGAGGCCCCAGGGGAAAGGTGATGAAACCCGCCATTGCGGATTTTGGCATCGTGAAAAAGGCCTTTTTTACGGATCTGTCAACGGATCCGCAGGACACCCTGGAGTACCGTTTGGCCAGGCGCCTGTTCAGCGAGATGAAGCCGCTTTCCATGATTATGGGCTGGCATTCCTACGGAAAGGACAGTGAAGCCCAATACACAACGCTGGCGTCTCATTTCGCCCTGCGGGTGGAGGGCTTGCATTCCCTGCCAAACATGAGTTTTAATCACCAAATTCCGTTAACAAAAAACTACCGGTTTAAGAATCACCACAACGTCCGGCCGGGGAAGAAATACATCCCTCAGAAAAAGGTCTACATCTCCTTTATACAAACGGATTGTCTGGGATTAGGTGCGTGGACCGAACCCGGCCGCGGGGACATTCCCTACGCCTGGGAAGTGACGATGAACTGGTCGTGGCTGGCGCCGGCCATGCTGCAATTTTTTTACGATGAGGCCACGCCGAATGATTATTTTATCGGATCCCTTTCGGGGCCGGGCTACATGTACCCGAAGGCGATTCCCCGAAAAATGCTCCCAAAGGTAATTCGAAAGGCGTATTCGCTCATGCAAACCCTCGATCTGAATGTCTTCGAAACAATGGAACACAGCAATTACTGGCAGACAGACGGTGTGGATGACGATCTTCCGAAACCGGTTGTGGATGCCTATTTTGACAATATGCCCGGTGCCATCGGTTTTGCAAACGGGTACCGGCCGGCTCACACTTTTGCGGTTCGCGACGGGCGTCCCTTTATCTCATTTGATTACTACCTGTCTGAAAAGCGAGATGAAAACGAAGCGGTTTCCGATCTGGAAGAGCTGGCCAATCTGAATGCCAAACGACCCTATTTTTTGCTGGTTCACGTTCGGGAATGGAGTGATATTGAACGGGTGAAGCGGATTTTAAAAAAGTTAGGCCCGGGGTTCCAACTGGTTCCGCTGGATATTTTTATGAAAATGGCCGGAGCCGAGCCGACATTTAAGACACGGTACGGCCAATAGAGAGGAGCCAAAAACCGGCTCCTCCAAGGGAAAATAGCAAATGCCAAATTCCAATAACCAAACAAATTCCAAGATTCAATTATCAATGACCAAAACGGAATAATTTTCAGGCAACGCCGGA
>JAADHR010000047.1:0-11543 GCA_013151735.1 Calditrichota bacterium
CAGAGAAAATTGGTCCGGAAGCGATCGGGGCGCACCGGGTGAAATCGAAGTGGCCAGGCCCCGGTAGGCCTGCTTCAGTTTCCGAAGGGCGTAACCGGCCATCTCGGACTCCGTTGCCTCCAATTCGGAAGCGGGAAACGAGGCGGCCTGCTGCCAATCGGCCAGCCGGGCCTCGGTGGCTGTAAAAATGGAATCTTCTGCCGGAAAGGTCCGGGCCCAGAGGCCGTTTCCGTTTTCGTCGCGCAGCTTGTAGGAATCGATATAGGCGGTGTTTGGGGTGTAATCAAACAAAAGGGATTTGATCCGATTGGCTTCATCACAGAGGGGAGCTGTGGGGTCGCCGTCAGCTTCGGGAGGGGTTTCTCCGATCGGCCAGTAGGGGACGGCAATGGATGACGCCGGCTGTCCCAAAATAGCCCACAGTGTGGTGAAGCGCGGATCTTCATCCGGTAAAACCCCGTGAATCACGGCGGCTGACACGGATGAGGACCGGCAGATACTCACACCGGTGTAGATGTAGCCAAAAGGCCGATCGGATTTCCAGCGCCGGGGAAACGGAACGGGCACCGGGTTGCTGTCGAAGTCGGAAAAGTCGCGCATTTGGTGGCGGAGAATGGTGCGAAAGGTCAGGGAATCGCCCGAGGCAAAATCGCCGATCAGCTCTTTGCTTCGATTGTAGCGCTCGATTCCCGAATCGCCTCCGCCGGTCACGGAAAAATTGGTTCGGACCAGGGTGCCGTCGGGAGCCTGGGAGGGATCATTGGCATCAAACTTCCGATAAAATGTCCCGCCCGTTTCAAAAATGGCTGCTGCCCCGGTAGCGTCAATCACGCCGAAATTGGCCTGGGTTTTTCGGCCCCTGACGTTTGTGCTGTCCAGAAAGTGCTGGAAATCGGCCACGGTGGCGCAGACTCCCAGCACGGTTTTCATCAGCAGGCCGTTCGTCAGCCCGGAACCCGAGGCCGATAAATCCCCTGAATAGGAATTCAAAATAGCGAACCCCTTTTCGTTGACGCCCATCCAGGAATAGGTTCCGCCTGCATTAACAACCGAAACAAAGCCGTACCGGGAATCCGTGTTGAAGTAAATTTCATTGTTGGGACGGGAGGCCAGGTCCCGGGTTTTCCAGACCAGCGGGCGGCCGTCCGGTGTCGCCTTTCCGGAAGCCACCCCAATCGTACATTCTACGGATGTGCTGTCTACGCCCTGATTTTCCTTTTGGTATGTTTGGGCCGGAGTGGCCGGTGTAAGAATGGAGACAAGGACAAAAAGAAAGAGGAAAGAGAGGGATCTTGGTTTCATGTTTATTCCTGCTTAAAAAAATTGCCTACGAATTTCACAAATGAGTTTTGCCCACGAATTTCGCGAATTGACTTTACCCACGAATTTCACGAATCTTCACGAATAAATTTTTTAAAGGTAAATTAGCGCCATTCGCGGGGGGTAGAGTGTACGTGTCGTTTCAAAATAAGTAATTCTGTCGGAAAAGTCAAATCAAAAGACAAATTTGCCCCGCTTCTTAAAAAATCCTTGACAAATTGAATTAATTTCACTAAAATACGATGCAATTGCACCCTGTTTCTTCGTGCTTCTCTGAGTCCCTCTGTGTAACAAAAAAAGACGTTACACAGAGAGCCGCAGAGAAAAAAAAGAGAGAGCCACGGAGAAAGGAAATTCAAGGAATTAGAAATGATCCGACGCGTGTTTGCCCTGATAGGGCTTCTTTTTTTCCCCCTGATTATTTGTGCACAAACCATTCCCCCGCCGCAGGATGTTTTCGGATTTCGCATGGGCGCGGATTACCACCTGATCGACTGGAATCAAATACGGTCCTACATTCAACAGGTGGGTCAACAATCCGATCGGGTGATGGTGCAGGAATTGGGAAAAACCACCCTTGGAAAGCCCTTTTTGCTCGTCACCATCTCTTCTTCTGCCAACCTGAAAAATCTACCCCGACTCAAAGCCATTCAACATGAACTGGCGAATCCCTACGATTTGAGCGAAACGGAGGCCCGAAATCTGGCCCGCGAGGGGAAGGCCGTTATTTTGATCACTTTGAATATTCATTCAACCGAAATTGCCTCCAGCCAGGAATCCGTGGAACTGGTGTACAGGCTGGCCACAACTCAGGATCCAAAACTACTCCGGATTCTCGACAAGGTGGTTATTTTGCTTGTGCCGTCTCTCAATCCCGACGGTCAGCAGATGGTGGTCGATTGGTACCGGAAAACGGTGCACACGCCCTACGAAGGGAGTCCTCTGCCCTGGCTTTACCATCATTACGCGGGGCACGACAACAACCGGGACTGGTTCATGTTTAATCTTCCGGAAACGCGCCTGGTGGCCCGGGTGCTGTACCACGACTGGTTTCCGGAACTTATCTACGATCAGCATCAAATGGGCAGCCGAAGCGTCCGCTTTTTCCTGCCCCCGTATTCCAATCCCGTCAATCCCCATGTGGATCCGTTGATTACCTCGCTGACCAATCTTGTGGGAAAACAGGCCGTTGCCGATCTTCAGGAGCAGGGATTTAAAGGGGTGGCCACCGGAACCGTTTTTAACGGCTATTTTGAAGGAACCATGTCCAAAACGCCGTTCTGGCACAACCGAATCGGAATTTTGTCCGAAGCGTCCAGCATCCCGCTGGCCAGTCCGCGGTTTTTTCCGAAAACGAGTTTGCGGGGCATGGGGCAGGATTTGCCGGATTACAAAATGCAGGTCAATTTTCTGGATCCCTGGCCGGGCGGCTGGTGGCACCTGCGTGATATTATTGATTACGAGGAAGCGGCCACGTTTTCGATTACCCATTTTCTGGCGATGCACAAAGAAGACATCCTGCTGGACTTTTACCGGCTTAATCGGAAGGCCATTGCCCGGGGGAAAACAGAACCGCCTCTTGCCTACGTGGTTCCCGCCGATCAATGGGATCCGAATGCGGCCCTGGACATGCTGAAACGCTTGCAGCTGGGTCATGTTTCTGTTTTTCAAACCAAGCAGGCGTTTTCGTACCGGGCCTGTGTTTTCCCTGCCGGAAGCTACGTGATCCCGCTAAGTCAGCCGGAGCGTCCCTACATTCTGGACCTGCTGGGGAAACAGGTCTACCCCGATCTGCGAATGTATCCCGGCGGCCCTCCGCGCCCCCCGTACGACATCACCGCCTGGAGTCTGCCGCTTCAGATGGGGGTTCGGATCACTGCAATCGATACGCCCCTGCGTGTTCCGATGGACCGGGTGACTCAATTCACGCGGCCGGTGCCCGGGCTTCGTCCGTCGGTCCGATGGGTGGCGCTCGAAAGACGCTGGCTTAATTCTTACAAAATTGTAAATCGGCTTTTGCAGAAGGAGAAGCCGGTTTTTACATCCCCGCAGGCCCTTTCGGTTAACGGAAAAACCGTTAAAAAAGGGAGCTTTTGGGTGCCGGTAACGGAGAAGGATGTCGCCCTGGTCACCCGGCTCCTGCAGGAAAACAGTGTGGTTCCCGTTTCAATTGAAGAAAATGTGCGAAAATCTCTGCAGCCCCTGACCCTTCAAAAAATAGGCATTTACCAATCCTATCTGGCCAGCATGGATGAAGGATGGACCCGCTGGGTACTGGATCATTTTTCTTTCCCGTACCGGGTTTTGCATGATCAGGATTTTCGCAAAAATAAGCTGGGTGATTTAAGCCTGATTATTTTTCCTTCCCTTAGCAGCAAGGGAATTGCAGAGGGTTTAAGCAACTCAGGCCGAACACGATTAGGATCGCCCAGGATTATGCCGAAATACACCGGCGGACTTGGTAAGAAGGGAATTTCGGCCCTGCGGTCGTTTCTGGAAAACGGCGGCACAGCCTTGTTCTTTTCAAAGGCCTCGAATTTTGCCATCGAAAAACTGGGCGTTCCCGCACGGAACATTTTGAATGGAAAATCCTCGGAACGGTTTTACGCCCCCGGAACCCTTCTTCGGCTCAGGCTTGCTTCCGATTCACCCTTGACCGTCGGTATGCCGTCCGAACCGGCGATCTTTTTCCGAAATGATCCGGTTTTTGCGCTTCTTTCGGCCCCCTTTGAGATGAAAGAAGCCGGGGTGTTTCCCGATTCGGATTTGCTGCTCAGTGGCTGGCTAAAGGGGGAAAGTGTCCTTCACGGAAAAGTGGCACTGGCGGATATTCCGTACCGGAAGGGCCGGGTCATTCTTTACGGTTTTCGCGTTCAGCACCGGTCGCAGATGTTCGGAACCTTTAAACTCTTTTTTAATGCGCTTTATCGGGTGAGCCTGAAAGTCAACCAACGGGTTAAGTAAAAGGAAAGGGGAAATAATTGACTTGCCATGAGCTTCAGCTCGTGGAATTAATGGGTTTTGCTGATTTTAGATCGCGGGCTTCAGCCCCGTGTAGTGATTAGAATCTCTTATGAATCCACTACCTAAAGGGGCGGTGTAAAAATGAAGACTATTTACGTTATAACGTCATGGCTGGCGACCGATGCAAGCGAAATTGGAAATGTGTCCACCGGCGTGTAATCTCACGCAAGGATTTGAAAAAGAGCGCATCCTTGTCTGCTAATTGGTACTTGATGTCAGTCAAAAATGTTAAGAACCTATCGTCCCTACGGGACTTTTGAACAGTTCTTTTTTATTGGCTACAAACCTATCGTCCCTGCGGGACTGTATTTATTGCTGTTAAAAAAGAATTAGCCAATTCGTGTATAAGAGCGCCGTTAGGTGCGAGATGTTTGTAGCGAATATAGTGCTCCCATTAACATGAGTGCCGTAGGTACGAAAGGTTAACAGATTGAAATTGGTGGGGTTATTCAAAATTTAATACGTGTTAGATTGACGGAAATTGCCTGCCCGTGGATTTCAGGCAATAATATGATTTGTGGTTTTTTTTACACAACCTCTAAAGGTTGTCGCAAGTCAACCGGGAATTGCCGACTAAATTTCAAATAACCGCCCATTTGCGGCAATATGGCGTGCAGTAGTTTTTAATGTGTGAATGTGTGACAATAAAATTCTAAAAGAGGAGGACGACTCAATGATTTATCCGAATGAAGGCTATGATTACCAATTGATTATTAAGCAATTATTAACCCGCCCGCTGCGGGTCAATCCGACGCAGGAAATCATCTATCGGGATCAATTCAAATATACCTACTCCGATTTTTATAAACGCGTCCAGCGCCTGGCCAATATGCTGGCGGATCTGGACGCGAAAAAGGGTGACATGGTGGCATTCATGGATTGGGACAGTCACCGCTATCTGGAAGCCTATTTTGCGGTTCCGATGATGGGTTCCGTTTTGCACACCATCAATCCCCGGTTGTCCCCGGAGCAGTTGCTGTACACGATCAATCATGCCGAGGACAAAATTCTCTTTGTGCACAAAGATTTTCTGCCGCTCATCGAAAAAATCGCCCGCCAGTTTGAGACGGTCAAAAAGATTGTTCTCATCGGAGACGGAGATCCGTCCGTCCACAGTCAGCTGGAAACGGCGGGGGAATACGAAACGCTCATCAACACCTACAATGATGTGTACGAATTTCCCGATATGGACGAAAATACGGTGGCGACCGCCTTTTACACCACCGGAACCACGGGGAACCCGAAGGGGGTTTTCTTTACGCACCGGCAATTGGTGCTTCACACCCTGGCAGCGGCTGCATCCATCGATTCCTACCCGGAACCCATTAATTTTATTTATAATGATGTGTACATGCCCCTTACCCCGATGTTCCATGTGCACGCATGGGGAATTCCGTACCTGGCCACCATGATGGGCGTGAAACAGATTTATCCCGGACGATACGAACCGGAAATGCTGCTCAAGCTTTTGGTCGGGCAAAAGGTCACCTTTTCTCACTGCGTGCCCACCATTCTCCAAATGATCCTCAGTGCTCCGGTTGTGAATCAAATTGATCTTTCCAATTGGAAAGTGGTCATTGGGGGATCGGCGCTGTCCAAGGGACTGGCCAAAATGGCGATTGATAAGGGAATCCGAATCATGACCGGCTACGGCATGTCAGAAACCTGCCCGATTTTGACCCTGGCGCAATTTAAGCAGGGAATGGAAAATCTGAGCGACGAAGAAAAGGTAGAGGTGGTGACCAAAACCGGATTGCCCATTCCGCTGGTTGATTTACGGATTGTGGATGAAAGCGGAAAGGAACTTCCTCCCGGCAAGAAACACACCGGCGAAATTGTGGTGCGGGCGCCCTGGCTGACGGCCGGATATTTGAAAACCGTTGAAAAATCCAAAGAACTCTGGCGTGACGGCTGGCTCCACACGGGTGATGTGGCCTACTACGACGAAGAAGGGTACGTGAAGATTACGGACCGTATTAAAGACATCATTAAAACGGGTGGCGAGTGGATTTCTTCCCTCGAATTGGAAAATCTGATCAGCCAGTGTGAGCCGGTCAAAGAGGTCGCCGTGATTGGCGTTCCCGATGAAAAATGGGGTGAGCGCCCGGTGGCCTACATTGTTCCGAAACCCGAGTTTAAGGATACAATTACGGTAGATGTGTGCAAGAAGGGCCTCCAGCCGTTTGTGGAAGCCGGCGTCATCGAAAAATGGGTGATTCCGGATGAATTTATTTTTGTTGACGAAATTCCTAAAACCAGCGTCGGGAAAATTGACAAAAAACTGCTGCGAGCCACTTACAAGAAATAGAATGCGAGGCGGAATCGGGGCCAGGCGTGTGACGGCTCGGATTCCGCCCTTTTTAACGCGATTGTATTAACCTGGTTTAACGGCCCACCCCGTATTCAGAAAAGGGCTTTTAGAAAGCCGATTGCCTTAATGCCGCTTATTAGTATTATTACAGGTTTTTTAAGCAAAATCTTGTAGCCTGAAAAATTCATTAGCCACGAAGCATACTAAAAGAAATCTCTAAAAAATGGTAAGGCCCAACCCGTATTTTTTGTTTTACTGCAGAAACGATCGGTAAAAACACTGAAAGGGAAAGCCCGCTTTTTTTAGTCCCGAATGGACACGGTGTAATGTCTCGTTTCGTACGTATTTAGGAGAATCAGTCCATTCCTGACCCTCTCTCCGGGGGGTGGGTTCAAAAGGCCGGGCTACATTTTCAAAAAGATTATTTTCCCCATAAAAAAACCAATAGAACCATAAATTATATGGCGCCATTCACTGAAAATGGGAGGGTTTATGTTCCGAAAGCCTTTTATGAAACTCCTTGTCCTGGTTCTTTTCCTGTTTCCGGTTCTCACAGCCGCACAGGAAGAGTGTACGGTGGGGGTGGCGGTCGGTAAGGCCACTATTGACGGCAAACCCCTTTTGTGGAAAAACAGAGACAGCCGGGATCGAAACAATTCCATTCATTTTTTCACGCGCGCGAGTCTTCCGTTTATGGCCGTTATCAAATCCGGAGACACCACCAAGGTGTGGATGGGAGTCAATTCGGCCGGATTTGCGATTATGAATTCTTCGTCCAAAGATCTGGAAGGCGAGAAATCCAGTGAAAATGGAATTTATATGAAAAAAGCCCTGGAAACCTGTCGTTCGGTAGATGATTTTGGAAAGCTGCTTTATGAAACGAATATTCAAGGCCGGAAGACGCGCTCCAATTTTGGGGTGATTGATGCGCTGGGAGATGGGGCCATTTTCGAAACAGGAAGCCATTCCTTTGTTCGCTTCGATGCCAAAGATTCCCCGTACGGCTACATTGTTCGGGCCAATTTTTCTGTAACCGGAACAAAGGATTCTCTGGCGTATGGGTACCAGCGGTGGGCGCGGGCCAATCTCCTCTGGCTGCGAAAAGCACGGGAAAAAGCGCTGAGCTATCGGTACATTCTTCGGACGGTTTCCCGCGATCTGGTAAATGAAAGCGCTTACCCCTACCCGCTGCCCTTTTCCGGACGACAGGATTCGCTGCCGAAGGGGGTTCTCCGCACGCAGAATAGTATTAATCGATTCAAAACGGTTTCCGTGGTGGTTTTTCACGGTGTGATTCTCAGTGAAAATCCCGCCCTGACGACCATGTGGGTTATTTTGGGTGAACCGATTTGTGGGATTGCTTTTCCCGTGTGGCCGGTAGATGAAACCCTGCCGCCAGCGATTAGTGAAGGGAATCCTCCCCGAATGAACCGTCTGATTCAGGAGATTGAAGCGCTTGTGTACCCGAATAAAACGAACCCGGGTTGGTTGTACACCCCGCGGCTGAAGTCCGCTGAAAGCAAAGGGATTTTACCGGCGGTGTTGGCTGCCGAAGATTCCGTTTTTTCGGAAACGGAAACCTGGATGGATCGTTGGCAAACCCGGTTCCGTCCGGATGAGATGAAAACCTTTCAAAAGCGGACGGTAAACCGGCTGGTGCGCATCCTTTCCGGGATCATCCGATCACACCGTTAAATGGTTTTTCGGGGAGCAATCAAAAATAAAAAAAGAAAAAATCGGCAGACGGAAAGGAGGTGATCCATCCAACCCAATGATACGGCAATTACAACCCATGAAAGGAGGTGATTTTTCAGAACCCCAATCGAAAAAACCCTTGGAGACGGAAAAATGACTCTTGGGATGAGGGACGATTTGAGTCATCCCACCAATTGAATGAAAGAGGAGCTTGAATGATGAAAATTAACGATTTAAAGAAGCTTAACGTGGAATCCATCATTGGACTGCTGTTGGTCTTGATGATACTCACAGCCGGAACCTCTTTTGCCCAGGGTACGTTTAGCAAGATTGTCGGAAAAGTGGTAGAAGAAGGAACGGACATGCCTCTTATCGGCGCCAATGTGATGATTGTCGGAACAAACCTGGGAGCAGCCACCGATCGGAATGGAAATTTTGAAATCATAGGAATCCCACCCGGGAATTACGTTTTAAAGGCCCGTTTTATGGGATACAAAGAGATCACCAAAAAGGTCCGGGTGATTGCAAATAAGACCGTAGAAATTAATTTTAATTTACCTGTGGACGTTCTTGGTTTGCAGGAGGTTGTGGTCACCGGTATGGGGGGAAGCCAAATCAAGGAGAAATTGGGCGTTACTGTGGCCAAAGTGCCTGCCGGCCAGATTATCGGAAGCGATGAGGTGAATATTGTGGATGCCCTTGCGGCCAAGGCACCCAACGTAAATGTCAACACATTTAGCGGAGAACCCGGTGCCACGGCCTTTATCGAAATCCGCGGCCGAAATACCATTTCGGGAAGCACCAGTCCGCTTTTTGTGGTGGATGGGGTTCCCATCGATAATTCCACGCGGGGCGTGGGAACCGGCGGGACCGGCAGCGGCGGAACTGTTCAGGCCAACCGCGCATCCGACTTGAATCCGGATGATATCGCATCGGTAGAGATTCTGAAAGGGGCAGCTGCCTCGGCGATTTACGGATCGCGTGCCGCCAACGGCGTGGTGCTGATTACGACCAAAAGCGGTGTGCCGGGCAAAACACAAATCCACTACAAAACGTCCTATTCCTGGGACCGCGTCAATCGATCGGTTCCTCTGCAGCGCAAATACGGGCAGGGCGATAAGGGAAAATTCAAGAAGAATTATTTGCGTTCGTGGGGGCCCAAACTCGATCCGTCCACTCCAACCTACGACCACAGCATGGAAATGTTTAATGAAACGGGTCATACGGAAGAGAATAATTTTTCCATTTCCGGCGGAAATAATCTGACGACCTTTTTCGCTTCGTTCGGAGCCATTAATCAGAACGGCCCGTTTGTCGGAAATTCGGATTTTTACAAAAAGTATTCCTTTCGGGTGAAGGCCTCGCAGGTGGTGACCGAAAAACTAAAAATCACCGGGAATTTGTACTATGCCAATGTAAAAGCCAAGTATCTGAACAGCCGTTCCAATACCGGTGGAATCACGCTGGGCGCCTGGCGGACACCGCCGGAATTTAACAACTGGCCGTATCTGGATCCGGTGACCGGTTTGCACCGCTCGTACCGGTACAGTACGCCCACGGTTTTGCGGAAATCCAGAAAATACGACAACCCCTATTTTTCGGCCTTTGAGAAAATTAATAACAGCACGGTCGGACGCACCATCGGCAACCTGACGCTCGATTACGATCCTCTGGACTGGGTAAATATCACGTACACCCTGGGGTCCGATTACTCCGAAGACAACCGCATTCGGGTCAATCCGGTTAGCAGTACGGCCAATGCCGGGGACGGCAGCATGTGGCGCCGGAATTACATCTTCCACGAGGTGGACAACAATCTGGTGGCCACGCTTAATTTGCAGAAGTACTTGAAACGAATCAGCAAAAACCTGTCCGGGACGTTTATGACCGGGTACAATTTCAACCGGAGAGAATACCACTACCTGAGTGCGACCGGCGACATTTTCATCACGCCCAAATATTACCAGTTGGAAAACACAGTGACCCGAAATTCAAATGAATATGAATATTTGATTCAAACCGAGTCCTTTTTCGGACAGGGTACATTCGATCTGTTTGACCAATTGTATTTAACGGCCGCCCTCAGAAACGACGGGTCGTCCACATTTGGCGAGAATCAACGGCGGCACTGGTTTCCCAAATACAGCGCCGCGTGGGAATTTACAAAATTCAGCCTTTTGCCCCACATTCCCTATTTCAATTTTGGGAAGCTGAGAATGGCCTACGGAGAGGCCGGTATTCAACCCGGTGTGTATTCCACCACGACCGGATTTATTTCCGGAATGCGAAGCGGCTACTGGACGGGAACGTTAAATGCCGGCATGTACGACAATGTGGGCGGTTTTTATTCCAGTTCCATTGCGCCGGCAGAGGATTTGCGACCGGAACGCACGAAGGAATTTGAAGTGGGAACCAATCTGGGCTTTTTGAATTCCCGCCTGGGTTTGGACCTGACCTACTACAAATCGCGGTCGGAAGATGTGATCTTTCGGGTTCCGCTGCCTCCCTCCACCGGGTACAGCACAAAAACCGCCAACGGAGCCGTGATCGAAAACAAGGGCTGGGAAGTGGACTTGAATATGAGCCCGGTTAAGCGAAAATTATTCTCCTGGGATATGGGAATTTTGTGGGCCACCAATAAGAATGAATGTGTCAGCCTCAAAGGATCGGATATGATCAGCTACATGAGCTGGTCCAATATTGCCAGTGTCGCGGCCGAAGGCTACGCCATCGGTGAATTTTACGGGAAGGATTTTATCCGGTTCGGACGGGGAATCCACTACACCCTGAAAGACGGCACCACCATCAATATTGATGAGGCCTACCCCAATGCGCCGGCCGGGGCTCTTTTCCTGGATGAAGACGGATACCCCGTGGGCGACACCCAGTTTCGATTTTTGGGAGATCCCAATCCAAAATGGACCTCAGGCATTCGAAATGAATTTACGTTCCTGGGAAAAATCAGGCTTTCCGCTTTTCTGGACATCCGGCACGGCGGACGCGTCTGGAACGGCACAAAAGGGAAATTGATTGAATTCGGGACTCACGCAGAAACGCTGAAGCGCGGAACCACAAAAAAGTTTGAGGGGTATGGCCCCGGAGCCGGAAAATCCGTTGTTCTGGATCAAAATTGGTACAAGGGATATGGCAGTACGGTAACCTCTCAATTCATCGAAGACGCCAGTCTGGTTCG
>JAADHR010000047.1:11568-55578 GCA_013151735.1 Calditrichota bacterium
CGTACACCCTCCGTCATCGTTTTATCAAACAAATGGGATTAAGTGACATTGATATCCGCCTGAGCGGGCGGAATCTCAAACTTTGGACCAATTATTCCGGCATCGACCCGGAAACGAATCTCAATATGACCGGAGCGAAAGGCATGGATTATTTTAATATGCCAAATACCCGATCCTATGTTTTATCGCTTCGTTTTAATTATTAGAATGAAGGAGGGAATACAATGACCAAGCGAGCGGTTTTACTCATACTGTTCTTATTTCTGGCAGGTCTGTTTATTGGCTGCGAGAAAAACCTTACCGGGGGGAAATTGAGCAACAATCCCAACATTGCAACCACGGTGCCCATGGAAAGCATGCTTTCGGCCATCGAGGTTAATTCTTTTCTCTATTATGAGAACTTCAATGCCTGGCTGGTGGCCATGTGGATGCAGCAAATGGCCGGTACCGCCCTGACATTTGAGAATTTTGGAGATTATCAGGTCACTGAAACCATCTTTGGGCCGGAATGGCGGCGCGCCTACGATGGAGCCGGTTTGGTGGATATCCGGAAACTTCGGAAAGAGGCCGCGAAAAAGAAAAACAAGAAGATGGAAGGGGTGGCCAAAGTCCTGGAAGCCTTCTACATGGGAACCACCGCCAGTTTGTGGGGCGATATTCCTTATTCCGAAGTGGAAACCTCCGATACGCCGAAACTGGATAAAATGTCCGATGTGTACGCTGCTCTTCAGAAATTGTTGGATTCGGCGATCGAAGACCTGCAGACCGGGAAGGGCTATTTTACACCGGCCGCCGACCATTACTACGGCGGTGATGCCAATAAATGGATAGCTTTGGCCCATTCGCTGAAAGCCCGTTTTTATCTGGAATGGGCCGAAGTGGATGCCGGTAATTATGCCAAAGCCCTGACGGAAGCCCAACAGGGAATCGCCTCTGATGCCGATAATTTCAAATCGAAACATTCCGAGACGGCTAATGAAGAAAATTGCTGGTATCAATTGGAGGATGGCCGTTCGGGTTACGCACGCGCCGGGAAATTTCTGGTCGATCTTTTGAAAGAAAGAAATGATCCGCGCCTGGAAATCTATTTTGGAAAGGATGCCAATGGCGGCTACAGCGGGTCCGACCCCGGCGAAGGAAATACCGGTGCCAGCTATTTGAATCCGGATACCTACGGTTCAAAAAGCTGGTCCTCCGAATTTGTGACCTGGGAAGAGATGCAGTTTATCATCGCCGAGGCTCAGTATGCCTCTGGCGCTGAAAACGATGCCATCTCCACGCTGGATCATGTTTTATCCGGAATCGAAGGGAAATGGGGAATTACGCTACCCAAATATACGGGCACCGGAATTTCAGGCGAAAAACTCCTCGAAGCGATTATGACGGAAAAGTACATTGCCCTGTTTACCAATATGGTGGTTTGGAGCGACTGGAAACGAACCGGTTATCCCAAATTCAAAACCACGTACAACAATCAACCCATCCCCAGACGATTTTTGTACCCGCTGGTTGAGCGCAATACCAACCCGAATATCCCCGATCCGGCGGCCTACGGGATTTACAAACACAACGAAAATGATCCCAATTGATTCGGACGGAATGAAAACGCAAAAGAACAGGAGAGGGCTTCCCTCTCCTGTTTTTTTATTCGTAAATAAAATTGGTAATATTTTGCAAATTGAATTATATTTTATATCATCCGAGTAAATTAGTCCGATCGTTTTTACGTCTTTTCCGGTTTTGATCTTCACAAAAGCACGGGACCCTTTTTGAAAGGGGTGCTTCCCATGTCAAAAGAACAAACAGCCCGCAGATCAATACGGATTTTCAGGGATTAGGGACAACGTTTGTGGGTTTTGCCGGTCGTAAATGCGGTTTCATTCATCAAAAAATGGAGGAACACCCATGGTACGTCGACTTCATCTGGATCCCGACCATCCAAAAGATCGCCTGATTCGGCAAGCAGCCGACGTCCTGAAAGAAGGCGGTGTTATTATTTATCCCACCGATACCGTTTACGGATTGGGATGTGACATTTATAACAAGAGTGCCATTGATCGAATTTACCAGATCAAAGGCATAAGCAAACGCCAGCCGTTGAGTTTTATTTGCCCGAATTTAAAGGAGATCAGCAAGTATGCCCACGTCTCCAACCGGGCGTACAAGGCCATGCGTCGTCTCCTGCCGGGGCCGTACACGTTTGTTCTGGAAGCCACGAAGTTTGTCCCCCGTAAACTGCTGACGACCAACAAAAAAACAGTTGGGATTCGGGTCCCCGATCATCCGATTTGCCTGCGGCTTCTGGAGCTGTTTGGCAACCCGATTATCAGTACCAGCGTTTCGGATACGGACGGGAGAATTTTGACGGATCCTACTGAAATAGAAGCGATCTACGGACACAAGGTAGATTTGATTCTGGATGTGGGTATTCTTGCATCGGAGCCGTCGACGGTTATCGATTATATTGAAGATGAGCCGGAAGTTCTGCGCGCCGGAAAAGGGGAGATTTCGTATTTTATGTAATGAAAAGTCCCCGGCACGTCCGGCGTGTCGGGGATGTTTTATCTTCTGAGGATAAAAAAACGGGCACGGCGCAAACCTCCTTAACCTCTTTCTTTTACTTGATTCTTACCGTTTATTTTGATATATTGCTTTCATGAATTCTAACGAGCCCGAATTGGATGTGATTCGCATTACCGGTATGGTTTTTTACGCCTATCATGGCGTGGAATCGGAAGAGAAAAAACTCGGCCAGCGTTTTGAAGTTGACGTGGAGGTTTTTCTGGACACCCGCCGGGCCGGCAATACGGATGATCTGGTTGATACGGTAAATTATGTCACGATATATGAGATTGTAGAGGAAATTGTTATTGAAGGTGAATACAATCTGATCGAAGCGATCGCCGAGGATATTGCCCGCCTGATTTTGGAACGGCTCCCGGTAGAAAAAACCCTTGTACGCGTTCGCAAACCCCATGTGTCTTTGCCGGGCATTGTTCGCGGGGTGGAGGTGGAGATTGTGAGGGGCTGACATGGAAAAAGCGTATTTGAGTCTGGGAACCAACGTGGGGCAGCGGGAAGAGTTTCTTGAAAGAGCGATTCGCATTCTTTCTCTCAATTCGGCCCTTGAAATAGTAAATATTTCAAGTGTTTACGAGACCGAACCTTATGGGGTCAAAGACCAGCCTGATTTTTTGAATCTGGTCGTGGAGGTGGAAACATCCCTTACGCCTCGGCGGCTGTTGATTGTAGCCAAATCGATTGAAGAGCAAATGGGGCGCAAACCCCGCCGGCGCTGGGGCCCCCGCGAGATCGACGTGGATATTCTGGCCTATGAAAAGTCCGTGACACACGAAGATTTTCTCCAGGTTCCCCACAAGGAGCTTGCAGAGAGACGGTTTGTTTTGGTTCCATTTGCAGAAATAGCGCCCGGATTTATTCTGCCGGACCGGAACAAATCGATTCAGGAAATGTTAACTGAATGTCCGGATACGGGACGCGTTCAGGTTTACAAGCGCCTGCCCGTTGGAAAAAGGATCACAGAGGAAACGTCATGAAGACGCTTAGCTATATTGCCATTGAAGGCGTTATTGGCGCCGGGAAAACCAGTTTGGCTCACCTTTTGGCCAGGCGCTTAAACGGACGGTTGGTTCTGGAAAAACATGACGAAAATCCCTTTTTGGTTGATTTTTACAAGGACCCGGCCCGATTTGCTTTCCAGACGCAGATGTTTTTTCTGCTGAGCCGGTATCGCCAGCAGCTGGATTTGCAGCAGCAGGATTTGTTCCAGCGTGTGATTATCTCGGATTACATCTTTCAAAAGGATCGCATTTTTGCCAGTCTCACACTGGAAGACCGGGAATTTGTTCTGTACGAAAAAGTGGCCACCCTGTTGGAACGGGAAATCGTGGCACCGGATCTGGTCATCTACCTCCAGGCAAATACCAAACGGTTGATGATGAATATTAAACGGCGGGGTCGGTCGTACGAAAAAAATATTTCTGAAGATTATATCCGGGCATTGGTGGAAGCCTATAACCGCTTTTTCTTTCACTATACCGATACGCCGCTTCTGGTTGTTAATATGGATGGAATTGACTTTGTTCACGATGAGGGTCAGCTTGAAAATCTCATTCAGCAAATTCTGCTGCCCCTGGGTGGAACCAAATATTACAACCCAATGAAAGAGCAAGGAGTAAAAAAATGAGTTTGATTCGATTATTATTTTGGGGGATTATCCTGTATTTCGGCTATAAACTGTTTAAAAACATAACAAACCCCTCCGGAAAAGACACAAAAGTGAAGGGAAAACCGAAATCAAAGCCCCTCGATATCGATGAATCTGAAATTGAAGATGCCGAATTCAAGGAGATTAAGGACGATAAAAAGAAAGAAGACAACCACTGAGACAAACGGTAACCAAATAATATATGAATGTTTATCTTAGAATAATAAAATACGTCAAGCCCTATTGGGTCTATCTGACCGGTTCTCTAATTGCCATTCTCTTTTTTACGGTATTCAGCAGTGCAACCCTTGTGTCGGTTATCCCCTTTTTGCGCACCATTTTTCAGGTTGAACAAACCCAGACCGTTTCATCGGCGCCTGCCACTCAATCGGCCACTGTGTCGGCGCCCGGCAGGGTGGGAGGAATTGAATCAAAACTAACATCAACCAAAAAGAAATTTGAAAAGAAACTCAATGATTTTTTTGTCGGTAAGGATCGCCACAAGGCTCTGGGGCGAATTTGTGTTCTGATTCTGATTATTACATTTTTTAAGAATTTTTTTGATTACGTTCAGGCCTATCTCATGGCGTACGTAGAACAGGGCGTGATGAAGGATATCCGCAATGATCTCTACCGAAAAATTATCACCATGCCGATCGGGTTTTTTGCGCGAACCAAAACCGGCACCCTGATTTCCCGGGTGACGAACGACGTGAACCTCGTGAACGGCGGTGTTTCGGCCAGTTTTGTTACGGTTATCAAAAATCCCCTTTTAATTATCATCTATTTGATTCTGGCCATTTATTTGAGCTGGCAGCTCACCCTGATTGCCCTCACCGTACTGCCGTTCAGTTTGCTGATTATTGCAAATATCGGGCTGCGCCTGCGGAAACAGAGCACGGAATCGCAGGAGAAAATGGCGGATGTCACATCGATTCTTCAGGAAACCATTGCCGGTTCCCGGGCCGTTAAGGCCTTTGCCATGGAAGAATTTGAGATCGGAAAATTCAAGCAGAAAACCCTGGAGTATTTCCGAACCCTTCTTAAAATTACACGAACCCGCCGGCTGGCCTCTCCGCTTACCGAGTTTCTGGGCGCCGGTGTGGCCGTATTTATTCTGTGGTTTGGCGGTCAAAAGGTGTTAAGCGGAAATATGCTGCCGCCGGAGAATTTTCTAGGGTTCCTGTTTGTGATTTTTTCACTGATGCAGCCCGTAAAGGAACTGGGGAGCGTAAACAACCGGATTCAGGAGGCCATCTCTGCGGGAACCCGGATTTTCAGAATTCTGGACATGCAGGGGGAGATCGTCAATGCACCCAACCCCATCGCAGTGTCTGATTTTGAAGATGCGGTTGTTTTTGACCACGTGTTTTTTAAGTACAATGAGAGAGAAGAATTTGTCCTGAAAGACGTTTCTCTGACGGTGCGAAAGGGAGACATCCTGGCCATTGTGGGGCCGAGCGGTGTGGGCAAATCCACGTTGGTGGACCTGGTTCCCCGTTTTTATGATCCCACGCGGGGTCGCATAACGCTGGATGGCCATGACCTGCGCGAACTGGATTTGAAATCGCTGCGGCAGCTGATGGGGATTGTGACCCAGGAAACCATTTTATTTCACGAGACCGTTCGGAACAACATTGCTTATGGAATGGCCTACGTTCCGTTGGAGGAGGTAATTGAGGCAGCAAAAGCGGCCAATGCCCACTCTTTTATTGAAAAGCTCCCCCAGGGTTACGACACCCTTATTGGCGAGCGGGGCATCAAACTATCCGGCGGCCAGCGACAGCGTATTGCCATTGCCCGGGCCCTTTTGAAAAATCCGCCGATTCTCATTCTGGACGAAGCGACCTCGGCCCTGGACACGGAATCGGAGTTTTTGGTGCAGGAAGCCATCGAACGGCTCATGACCAACCGGACGGTTTTTGTCATTGCCCATCGGTTGTCCACCATTCAAAACGCCTCAACCATTATTGTGCTGGAAAAGGGAGAAATTGCTCAGCAGGGGACGCACCGGCAGCTCTTGAAGCAAAAGGGACCCTACCAGCGCCTGTACAATATGCAGTTTCGTCTTCAGGACCGGGAGGTGCCGGAAGATGTCTGAACGGCTCCCGCCAGTCCGGGTTTCCAGTGAATTTCAGGGGCCGATCGACGAGAATACCGCTTCCCGGCAGGAACTGCTGGCGCGCTACCGGAGCGAGCACGAGCGGCTTCAGATGCTGCTGAAAATCACGAGAACCATTGCCAACGAATTGAAATTGGATCGCCTGCTTAAGTTGGTCATGGATGAGGTTCGTGATGCCCTTCAGGCGGATCGCTGTACGGTTTTTTTAATCGATGAAAAACGAAAAGAATTGTGGTCGAAGGTGGCTCATGGAATTGAACCGGGCGAAATCCGGTTCCCTTTGGAAAAAGGCATTGCCGGCTATGTGGCCACGACGGGGAATGTTCTGAACATTCCCGATTGCTACAAGGATTCGCGTTTCAATCCGGAAATTGACCGGCAAACAGGTTACCGCACACGCAGCATGTTAACCTTCCCGATGCGGAATAAAAAGGGGGAAATTATCGGTGTTTTTCAAATCCTGAATAAATTGAACGGGGTGTTTACGCGGGAAGACGAAGAAATGCTGGATGCCATCTCAATTATTGCATCGTCCCAGATTGAGAACGCCCAGTTGTACGAAGAGCAGGAAAAAACATTCGACAGCTTTGTGGAAACCCTGGCATCCACAATTGATGCCCGGGATCCCCTCACGGCAGGTCATTCCCGGCGGATTATGCTTTATGCGGACGAGATTGCCCGGCTGGCGGGTTTAACCCCGGATGAGCGAAAAATTCTCCGCACCTCGGCTCTTCTGCACGATATGGGCAAAATCGGTGTTCGGGAGAGTGTTTTGACCAAAAGCTCCCGGCTAACCCGGGAGGAATACGAACATATCAAGCAGCACGTGGTGATTACGCGGACTATTTTAAGCAAAATCCATTTTACGCGGGACAATCAGGCCATTCCGCAAATTGCCTCCACCCATCACGAAAAGTTGGACGGCTCCGGTTATCCCGACGGTCTGAAAGGGGATCAGATCCCCGTTGGCGGCCGGATTCTGGCCATTGCCGATGTGTTCGATGCCCTGACCTCTTTTCGCCACTATCGGGACCGGATGGATTTTACCCGGGTTTTGGATCATCTGGAATCCGGCAGGGGAACAAAGTACGATGCCTTTCTCATTGAAAATTTTAAAAAGATTCCGTTGTACCGCCTGGTTGATATCATGGAGGACGGCCGCCTGAACGACCTGACGCCGGAGGAATCCGAAATCCTTCGCAGACACTCGTTGAAGGATCTGGAAGCCGCGCTAAAAGAAAAGTCGGGCCACCAACAGGAATGTGCCCGGATCTTTGAGAGATTTTATTATCGGCAAAATAATCGATCACAGAAGGAGGATCTGACCATGGATCAAAAAGAGCAAATTGTTCTGGAAGCGATGAAAAAATCCGGGAAACCCGTAAAAACCGGGGAGATTGCGGAGATGACAGGTTTGGGGAAGGACGAGGTTGCAAAGGCGATTAAGATGTTGAAGAAAGAAGGCGAGATCATTTCTCCGAAACGCTGTTTTTATGCACCGGCGAAAGAATAGGAGGACGTACCGATGAACAGGCACATCATTTCAACCGATCAGGCTCCGGCGGCCATCGGCCCCTACAGCCAGGGCGTTTCAGCAGAAGGATCGTTCATCTTTACAGCCGGGCAAATTCCAATCAATCCGAAAACCGGAGAACTCCTTTCGGGTGATATCCAAACCCAAACGCGGCAGGTTTTGGAGAATGTAAAGGCCGTTCTGAAGGCTGCGGGTGCTGGACTGGAAAATGTGGTTAAAACCACCGTATTTCTGTTGGATATGAACGATTTTGCAGCGATGAATGAAGTTTATGCCCAATATTTTCCTCAAAATCCTCCGGCCCGGTCGGCTGTTCAGGTGGCCCGATTGCCCAAAGACGTCAAAATTGAAATCGAATGCATAGCGGTTGTGTGAACATGGCTGAGCAATCGGATAAACGCTACTTCGTTATTCTCAATCCTCACTCGGGACGGGGCAAAGCCGCGAAACTGCGGCCCAAAATCGAAGAGACCCTGCGCCGGAAAAATCTGGATTTTGTTCTTGTAGAAACCCAAGGGCAGGGGCATGCCGAAAAGCTGGCCCGGGAGGCTCCTCCGGACTTTGACGTGATTGTGGCGGCCGGGGGAGATGGCACGGCCAATGAGGTGGTGAACGGTCTCATGAAAAATCCACGCCCCATGGGGTTGATTCCCACGGGCTCCGGGAACGATTTTGCGCGGGCCATGGCCATCCCGTTTCAGTGGCAAAAGGCGATTGACGTTCTGATTCAAAATCAGGAAAAGCGAATTGACGTGGGTTGGGTGAACGGACGCTACTTCCCCAACGGATTTGGCGTGGGGTTCGACGCCCTTGTTGTTCTGGAAAGCTCAAAAGTCACCCGCCTGCGGGGATTTTTAATCTACCTCTATTCGGTTTTGAAAAGCATCTTCTTCTATTCCAGCCCCCATTTGACCATTCATCTGGACAATCGGCACAAAATTGAGGGACGTATTTTTATGCTGACCGTCGGGAACGGGGTTTCGCTGGGAGGCGGCTTTTTGCTGACCCCGAATGCCCAAAACAACGACGGAATTTTCGATGTTTGCGTGATCCACCACTTGAGTAAACCCCAGATTTTTTGGCATTTGCCAAAGGTTTTCTGGGGCGGGCACGTCAAAATCAAACCGGTTGAAATGCTGCAGGCCAAGGAACTCGTTGTGAAATCGACGGGGCCGGTGGGCGGGCATGTGGATGGTGAGATCGTTGAGATGGATCGTCAGGAATTCCGGGTGAAGATTTTTCCGAAAGCCCTTTCCGTGATCGGAGGAAGCCCCGGTGAGTAGTCGTTTTTGGGCGGGAATACTGATTGGTGTTGTGTGGCTGACCGCTGCCGGTGGGCTCAGGGCTCAAAATCAATTTAACCGGAATCTTTTAATGATTGGAAATTCGCAGACAACGCCGGATACCGCGAAACACAAATCCTTAATCCGTTCCCCCCGGGGGGCCTTGTGGCGGGCCCTTGCTTTTCCGGGTTGGGGTCAGTGGTACAATGGAAAAAAAGCAAAGGCGGTTCTGGTTTTTACGGCGGAAACCGGATTAATTGCCACGGCGATTTATTGGAACCAAAAGGTGCAGTCGGCGCCCACCGATTACGATCGTGCATTTTACGAGAACAATCGAAACCTGTCCAATTGGTGGCTTCTGTTTACCATTTTTATGAGCGCAACGGACGCTTACGTGGATGCCCAGCTTTCCAATTTTGATGTGAGTCCGAACCTTTCCTTTTCGGAGAGTCACAAAGCCCTTCCGATTGGCATTTCACTGCGGATTCATTTTAACTAACCGGTACCAAAAACGGTTCGGCAAAAAAACTGAACCCGCCCGTCAACAAAATGTAACGGCTTTCACGAATCGTTTGTCAGGAATGTGAGTTTCTCCCAAGACTATTTTTAGTTTGTAAAAGGCGCGGAAATTCATTATATTTTTAAGGAAAAACAACGGGATTGTTTGAGGCCGTGCGTAAAAATCAACCTGTAAATGGGGGGCGGTTTTCAGGATTTGGAAGATCGTCGTGGAAAAACAGCGGCAGGGCAAGGGCTGTTCATCAGAGCCTTTTCTTGCTGATCATTTTTTGGATACTGGTGCCTGCAAGCGGACTGGCGCAATTTCGCAGTCCGGCCGGAACATCCCCTCCGCGTGTGAATGCGTTCCCACGGGATTTTTTCCCGGGGTGCTCGGGAGACAAATGGATCGCCAATGATAAGTATCGCCATTTCGTGGGCAGTGCGTTTGCGGCCGCATCCGGGTATTGGATGATGCGGTACAATCTGCGCCGGCCCAAAAAAGAGGCGATTTTATTTGGAGGGGGGTTTTCGTTTTCCCTGGGTCTTGGCAAGGAACTGCGCGACAAATATTTTCACGCGGGCTGTGCCAGCTGGAAGGACCTCACGGCAGACCTTTTGGGCATCGCTTTTGGCCTGATTTTCTACACGGAAACCATTCGGTGGCAGTAGCGGTCGCCGTGCCCTGAGACGGGTGAAAAATCAAGGGAGCATCGCGCTAAAAGCAGTTTTACGGCAACACTGCCATACCACACTAAAGTGTGGTGATTGTTCAAGGAACTACAATTTTAGGTTGAAATTTTATGCAGCATTGTCAAATCGAATCGGATAAACCGAGAGAATATTGCGGAATTGTGGGGGTGTATGGGGCGCCGGCCGCTTCGGAATTGGCCTATATGGGATTGTATGCTCTTCAGCATCGGGGGCAGGAGAGTGCCGGTATTGTTTCCTCGAACGGGGAAAATGTGTTTCGGCATGTGGGGATGGGACTGGTAGCAGACGTGTTCCCGGACCGGTCGGTTCTCAAAAAACTAAAAGGGCACATTGCCATTGGCCACAATCGCTATTCCACCACCGGATCCAGCCAGTTGCTCAACAGTCAGCCTCTGTTGGTAAATTGCAAGGATGGTCCGCTGGCCATTGCCCACAATGGAAATCTGATTAATTACAAGGCCCTTCGGAGAGAGCTGGAAGCCCAGGGCTCCATTTTTCAGACAACGATGGACAGCGAAGTGATTTTACATCTCACGGCGCGGTCGCAGAAACTGACATTGCCTGAGCGTCTTATTGAAGCCCTTCAGCGTGTGAAGGGTGCGTTTTCGCTTGTTTTTTTGACCCGAAATAAATTGATTGTGGCACGCGATCCCCACGGTATTCGCCCCCTGGCACTCGGGAAAATGAGGGATGTTTACATCGCCGCCTCGGAATCCTGCGTAATGGATTTGATTGGCGCCGAGTACATTCGGGATGTGGCGCCCGGGGAGCTGCTGATCATCGATAAAAAGGGCGTGCAGTCGTATCGGATTGCCCCCCCGATCAAACCGGCCCATTGTATTTTTGAATTTGTGTATTTTTCCCGGCCCGACAGCCGGATTTTTGGAGAGTATGTGGACAAGGCCCGGCGGAAAATGGGAAAAAATCTGGCCATGGAACATCCGGTTGATGCGGATATTGTGATCAGTGTTCCGGATTCCAGCAACACAGCGGCGATCGGATACTCCCGGCGGACGGGCATTAAATTTGAGATCGGCCTGATTCGGAATCATTACATTGGTCGTACGTTCATTCAGCCCAGTCAGGCCATGCGAAATATCAATGTGCGAATCAAATTCAATCCGGTAGGCGGCGTTCTAAAGGACCGGCGGGTTGTTATTGTGGAGGATTCCATTGTTCGGGGAACCACGCTGAAAAATCTGGTCAAAATGATTCGCAGGGCAGGGGCCCGGGAAATTCACATTCGCGTATCCTCGCCGCCAATTAAATATCCCTGTTTTTACGGAATGGATTTTCCCACTCAGGAAGAGGTCATTGCCTCCAGCCAATCCCTTGAAGATATTCGGGACTATCTGGAGGTTGACAGCCTGGAGTATTTATCATTGGAAGGCCTCCTGGCATCCGTTCCCAACAGCGATAAAGGGTATTGTACGGCCTGTTTCAGCGGTGTTTATCCCATCGCACGGGAAGAAAACGGAAGTAAACTCTCTCTGGATGAATCGTTAAAGACGGTTGAGATTTAAGGTTGTTCCGATTCATCCGCATTTTTTGATCGCGTTTTCAAAGGCCGTTTTGATCAAAATAAAATTGAATTTTCCCTTGGTTTGAGGGGGATTGAATGAAATCGTTGGCAAAACCGTTTGATTACATTTTTATTCTGAGACCCGTATTATTCTATCCGGTTTGGACGGTTTTTCTGGCGGGTGCACTTTCCGTTGGGATGGCGCCTCAGGGGCATGGCTGGCCTCTTTTCAAACTGGATGCTTTTCACGGGGCCTGGGGGGATCTTGGGTGGGCGTTGCTCAGTTATTCCCTGCTCATGGGAACCGTTTTTATTTTAAATCAATTAACGGATGTTGGTTCGGACAAGCGCAATTCCAAACTGTTTCTTATTGCAGATGAGCACATTTCCGCCAAGGCCGCCGTTCGGGAAGGCATCCTTATTTTGGTGCTGGGACTGCTGGCGGGTTTGAAAACCTCGGGATGGTTCCTTGGAGTGTGGGTGTTGTCGCTGCTCATTTTAGGAGTAGGCTACAGCCTGCCGCCCTTTTTGTGGAAAGACCATCCCATCAGAGGCCTTGTGACCAATTTACTGGGCGGCTTGCTCACATTTTTTGCCGGCTGGCTGAGCGTGGGATCCCCTTCGGTCGCCATGGTTTTTCATGCGCTGCCGTATATTTTTGCGGTGGGCTCCGTCTATTTTCTGACAACCATTTTGGATGCGAAAGGCGATCTGCATTCACATAAAATTACATTTGCCGTTCGATATGGAAAACAAACGACCATTCGAATGGCCATTTTATTCGACTCAATCGCCCTCGTTCTGGGATTTCTGACCCGCGACTGGATTGTTTTTATTCCGGCGCTTCTTTCATATTTTTTGTTTGTATTTTTGATCTTTAAAAACGATAATCTTTGGCTGAATCGAATAACCCGATTACCCATTTTGCTATTGAGCCTGATGGTGGCGGTTTATTTTCCAATTTATTTTGCCGGTATTCTGGGGATTTTTCTCGTTTCGAAATGGTATTATCACGTTCGGTTTGGTTTGAATTACCCTTCGCTGAATCCGTCCTATGGTGAGAAGGAGGTTTTATGATCAGGATCAAAGAAGATCGCTGTGATTTTTGTGGAACCTGCGTGTCTGTTTGTCCGGTGGATTGCATTGAATTGCGGGAAACAGTCATCAAAATAGATGAGAAAACCTGTACAGATTGCAAATTGTGCGTGTACGTTTGTCCCATTGAAACCCTGGAGTTTGTCGATGAGTGATCATTACGATGTCATTGTTATTGGTGCAGGGCCGGCCGGTTCAATGGCGGCCTGGCATGCCTCACTGGGCGGAGCAAAGGTATTGGTGCTGGAAAAGGACCGCGATATCGGCTTGCCGGTTCGCTGTGCCGAAGGAGTGGGAGCCGCCGGACTTCAGAGTCTTATTGAAGCCGACCCCCGGTGGATTGCGAATAAAATTGAGGGAATTAATCTGATTTCTCCACACGGAAAGCGGGTTCATCTGGCAAACGAGGATTTCGGGTATGTCCTGAACCGCAAATTGTTCGACAATTTTTTGGCGGAAAAGGCCTCGAAAGCAGGAGCCGAAATCTTAACCAAGGCTTATGCGGAAGAGCTTCTTTTTGATGAAAAGGGTGACGTGAACGGTGTTGTTTTTTCACGCTTCGGAAAACGCCTGTCCCTGCGGGCAAAAATTGTTATGGGGGCCGACGGGGTGGAGTCCCGTGTGGGGCGCTGGGCCGGTATCCGAACGCAATTAAAACTCAGGGATATTGAAACGTGCGTCCAGTTTACGATGGCCAATGTGGATGTAACGCCGAGCGATTGTGATTTTTACTTTTCTCACGAACGTGCGCCCGGAGGTTACATCTGGGTGTTTCCCAAGGGGGATGGAATTGCCAATGTCGGTCTCGGAATTTCCGGTGAATACGCACAATACCAATCGCCGCTGCGCTATCTGGAGGATTTCGTACAGGAACATTTCCCGAAAGCCTCCGTTTTAACAACAACCGTGGGCGGAGTCCCCGTTGCACCCACCAATAAGCAAATTGTAAAAAACGGCTTTATGTTGATCGGCGATGCCGCGCATCAGGCCAATCCCATTTCTGGCGGCGGCATTGTCCCGGCCATGGTTGCCGGAAAGCTGGCCGGACAGGTGGCGGCTGAGGCGGTTCAAACGGGAGATGTTTCCGCAGCGTTTCTCAAAAAATATGAGCGTCAGTGGTATAAATCCGAGGGCAACACACACAAAATCACCTATCGGCTAAAGGAGGCCGTTTATAAACTGACGGACGATGATTTAAACAAAACAGCCGATTCGATTCTTTCCCTTCCGGAAGGAAAGCGCACAATTGTGGCTGTCTTTAAAAAGGCGCTGTATAACAAGCCTTCACTTATCCTGGATGCATTGAAGGTTTTTAAGATGAGCATCAGTGAAGTCTTTGATCCGTTAAGCTAATCCGCCTTTGGCGGGTTGGGAGACAGGAATGCAAATTCCCCCAAAAGGAGAATGGTTTTGAGACAAAAAGTTCCTCGTGCCAAAAGGGATTCTCAGGTTAAAACGCTTCTCAAACCGGAGAGTAAAAATGAAATATGGACGATCTCGAATATTTTAACGACCATTCGTATTTTATTGCTTCCCTGGATCATTTATTTTTTTGTGATGAATACGCGAAAATCCCAGCGTATTGCCCTGATTCTGATGATTATTGCGGCGTTCACGGATTTGAGTGACGGCTTTCTGGCCCGGAAACTCAATCAGAAAACAAATCTTGGAAAAATCTTGGACCCCATTGCCGATAAGCTGGGACTGTTTACCATTGGAATCTTGCTGGTCATTTACCGCAATCTCCCGGTCTGGCTTTTGGTAATATTGCTTGTCCGGGATTCGTTTTACGCCGTCTACGGATACACGCTTTTGCGCAAAGGGGTTGTTCCCGAGGCCAGGCTCCCGGGGAAACTCACAACCACATCGCTTGCCCTGACATTTTTATTTTATTTGTTGAAAATACGGCTGCTAAGCACTATATTTTTGTATATCAGTACAGTGATGATTGTGATTTCGGTGGTCGATTACGCACGGCGGTTTCTTAATGCCAAACAAGGGCTGGGATGGAAATAGACGGGTTGCTTAGAAAGGGTAAGCAGGAGTGACTCATCGGGTGGATTGGACCTGCGGGAAGCACTCCCATCCGCAGATAAATTAATAGGAATTTGAGAAAAAATGGCACTATTCGGAAAACTTCGCTCCGGGTTAACCCGGACACGCTCGGGTGTTTTGGGGCGAATTAAAGAGGCGGTTACCGGAAAGAAATCGCTGGATGACGACACACTGGACGACATCGAGGAAATCCTCATTTCCAGTGATATCGGGGTGGAAACGGTGATGGAACTGGTGGAACGCCTTCGGAAACAGGCGCGGGTAAAGCGGGATTACGAGCCGGAAGAGGTTCAGGAGATGATCCGCCGGGAGCTGAAATCCATTTTGTTTGATCAAATTCCGCAGGCATCTGTTGATGAAGAGGCCTTTTTTCATCCCACGGAAAAACCCTTTGTGATTTTGGTGGTGGGGGTGAATGGAACAGGCAAAACCACAACCATCGGGAAACTGGCCACCCGCTTTCGGGAGGCCGGAAAGAGTGTGGTGATTGCCGCAGCAGACACGTTTCGGGCAGCCGCGTCCGAACAGTTGGGCATTTGGGCCGAACGTGCCGGTGCCGATCTGATCCGTCACCAGCCGGGTGCCGATCCGGGAGCCGTTGTGTTCGATGCACTCAATGCCGCCCTTGCCCGCAAAAAAGATGTGCTGATTGTGGATACGGCCGGTCGTCTGCACACCAAGGTTAATCTGATGGAAGAATTGAAAAAGATCAAACGGGTCATGAACAAGCTTCTTCCGGAGGCTCCCCATGAAACCCTCTTGGTGCTGGATGCGACAACCGGACAAAATAGTATCCGCCAGGCGGAGCAATTTCGCCAGGCTGTGGATGTCACCGGGATTGTGCTTACCAAACTGGATGGAACGGCCAAAGGAGGGGTGGTTTTAAGCATTATGAAGGAATTGGGAATTCCGGTAAAATTCGTAGGGTTGGGGGAGCAGATTGACGACCTGGCCGCGTTCGATCTGGATCGCTTTATCGATGCCATTTTTTCGGAGAACAATCAGGCGTGACTCGACCCCGTGTTTTTTTCATAAATTTGGGATGTCCCAAGAATTTGGTGGATTCCGAGATCCTGATGGGGCACCTTCAGGCACGAGGAGCCCAAATTGTGGAGGATGCAGCTGAAGCATCCGATATCGTGGTCAATACATGCGGGTTTATTGAAGATGCCAAACGGGAATCCATTGAAACGATTTTGGAAGCTGTTCAGTTTAAGAAAACAGGGAACAGGCGGGTTTTCGTAACGGGGTGTCTGTCTCAACGATACAAGTCGGACCTGCAGAAAGAAATTCCGGAGGTGGACGGATATTTCGGCGCGCGAAACATTCCGCAGGTAGCGGATGAACTTTCGCAGCAATTGGGATTGAAACCCCTGAAAAGCAGCTGTGAAGAGCGCCTGGTGAGTACCGGGCTCAGTTATGCCTATTTGAAGATTGCCGAAGGGTGCGATAATACGTGTAGTTTTTGCGCCATTCCGCTGATTCGCGGCGGGCATGTGAGCCGTCCCGAACCGGAAATCCTGCAAGAAGCCCGGCGGTTAACCGAAGCGGGAGTGCAGGAACTGGTAATCGTGTCGCAGGACACAACCTACTACGGCAAGGATTTGCATAACGGATCGTCTCTGGTTCATTTGCTCAGGGAGTTGTCCGACATTCCCACGGTCCGGTGGCTGCGGCTGCTTTACACCTATCCGGATCGGATTTCTGATGATTTGATTGATTTAATGGCAGAGCGGGAAGCTATTTGTCCGTACATCGACGTACCCATTCAGCACATTTCCGATGGGGTTTTGTCCAGGATGCGCCGGGGATCCCGGCGGTCAAAAATTGAGCGGTTGATTGACCGGCTCCGTACAAAGATCCCCGAAATAGCCATTCGAACCAGCGTGATGGTGGGGTTCCCCGGCGAGACCGACGCGGATTTTCAGGAGCTGCTGGAATTTGTTGAAGACGTTCAATTCGATCATCTGGGTATTTTTCAGTTCTCCCGTGAGGAGAATACGGGTTCCTTCGATTTACCGGATCAGGTACCTGCATCTGTTAAACGAGAACGGTTCGAGCTGCTCCAATCCATTCAGCAAGAAATTGCCCTGCAAAAAAACCAAAATTTTGTGGGAAAGACGGTAGATGTTCTGGTAGATCAATTTGATTTGGAGCGAAAAGTGTATCTGGGACGCACCCCATGGGATGCCCCGGAAATTGACACACAGGTGGTTTTGCAGGGGGATTACGTGATCGGAGGCATCTCCCCGGTTACGATTGTATCGGCGTCAGAAGCAGAACTCATCGGCCGGGCGCCGGAGACGATCGAAAAATAATTTTCTGATCCGCTTCGTGGGGATCAGGAGGAGGTTTCAATGAAAAGGTTTTTTTTAAGAGGAATTTGGGTCGCTTTTCTGATCATAGGGTTGGGCGGGACGTCTGCATTTGCTCAGCCTGAATTCCTTTACAAGCAGGATGCCGGTGTGCCGGTATTCTATTACGATATTTCAAATTTTGCAGCCGACTCGTCCGGCTTGTCTCGAATGTACATCACCATGCAGGTTTCAAATGATGTCCTTCAATTTCTGAAAGTAGACAACGGCTTTGAGGCGGAGTACGAATTTTCGGTGGTTATTTTAGACAAAGATGGAAATCAGGTGGAGGGGAAAAGCTTTCGTCGAAAGGCGTTCGTTCAAAAATATGAGGAGACCAACTCCAACCAGATTTACCAGTACCAGCACCTGCAGTTTGATCTGAATCCCGGAAAATATAAGGTCATTCTTGCATTGACGGATATGGACACCAAACGGGCAAGTCAACGGAAGGAAAAGGTAGAATTAAGGAATTTCTGGAAAAAGAAGCTGTCCGTCAGTGATGTGCTGTTTGTGGATCGAAAGAATATAGGCGCCATGAGTCTTCCGGATTTGTCACCTCAGGTAAAGGAAAGCATCAGCGATACAACCAAACGGATGTTTGCCTATTTTGAACTTTATTCTCCCGGAACGTTCGATGCGTACCAATTGTCCTATTCTATCCTGAATTTTCGAAAAAAACATCTTCTGGATAAGTCTCTGCTTGTTCCCAAAACAGGCTGGCGAACCAAAGTATTTCTCCCAATCGATATTCATAATTTGGCCATGGCACGTTACCGCCTTTTATTGGATGTGAAGGGCGGCAAAAAACGGCAAAAAATTGAACGAATCTTTCAGGTACGGAATTTCCGGGTCCCGATGGCTATCACAAATCTGGATGAGGCTATTGAGCAGCTTCAATACATTGCGACCAAGAAGGAGCTGGATAAACTCCGCCATGCGCCAAAGGATAAAAAGCAGGCGTATTTTGAGGCCTTTTGGAAAGCCAAAGACCCCACACCGGGAACGCCCACAAATGAGCTGATGGACGAATACTACCGGCGGGTGGATTTTGCGAATCAGCATTTTTCGGGATTTCGTGAGGGCTGGCGGACCGATATGGGAATGGTCTACATCCTGTTTGGCCCCCCCAACGATGTGGAACGCCAGCCGTTCAATGTGGTGGCCAATCCCTATTATGAAACGGAGATTTACGCCTATCAAATCTGGTACTATTACGACATCAACCGACGGTTCATTTTTGCGGATCACCATGGCTTCGGAGACTATCGATTGGAAAACCCAATGGCGATTTACGAACCCTATTAATCAAACCTGAGCGTGAAAGGCTTTTATGACGGAACCGATTTATCCACCGGCACTTCGAGAGGGAGACACCATCGGAATTATTTCTCCGGCCAGCCCTATGATTCGGGAGCGGTTGGAGAAAGGCGTGGCCTATTTAAAAGACAGGGGGTTTTCGGTAGTGCTTGGCAGGCACGTATACGATCAACACGGCTACCTTGCAGGAACGGATGAAGCGCGTCTCGAGGACATACACGCCATGTTTGCCAACCCGGAGGTTAAGGCCATTATCAGCAGCCGGGGCGGCTACGGCACACCGCGGCTGGTACCTTTTCTGGATTACGCGCTCATTCGCAAACACCCGAAAATTTTGGTGGGATACAGTGATTTAACCTCGCTGCAACTGGCAATCTATTCCCAAACGGGACTGGTAACCTACTCGGGCCCAA
The DNA here is from genome assembly GCA_013151735.1 of Calditrichota bacterium. Taxonomy (NCBI): domain Bacteria; kingdom Pseudomonadati; phylum Calditrichota; species Calditrichota bacterium. Next base: position 30,707 of record JAADHR010000047.1, read on the forward strand.
TGGCGGCCGTAGAAATGGGAAAGGGAATCGACCCGTTTACGGAAGAGCATTTCTGGCCGCATCTGCTGGCGGGACAATTCTATTCGGAATACCCGGCGGTTCCGGAGTCTCCGCTGGTGCGGGTGCACCCCGGAAAGGCAAGGGGGACACTGCTTGGCGGATGTCTCTCCATGATCAACCCCATTTTGGGAACGCCCTACCAACCGGATTTCAGAGGAGCGATTTTGATTCTGGAAGACGTGGGCGAAGAGCCCTATCGGGTAGACCGCTATCTGAGCCACTATCGTTCAGCCGGAATTCTTCAGCAAGTGGCCGGGATTATCTTTTCCCAATTTGTGGATTGCAATCCGGGAGATGATCCGAGTTTAACCATTGACGAGGTGATTGAAGATTACACGGCCGGCCTGGAGATCCCCGTTGTGAAAAATTTTTTGTACGGACATCTCGATCGTAAATTCACCGTCCCGATCGGGGCAACGGTTGAATTGGATGCGGATGCCCTGAGTATTCGATTTATCCGTCCAAAAGCCAACGGAATGGTGTAACTGATGAGGGTACTAATCGTGCCGCGCGAAAAGGGTGTGTGGTGAGAATGAAACGATTGCAACTGGGTGTTCTGGCCTCGGGAAGAGGTTCAAATTTTGAAGCAATTTTGGATCATATCAAGACGGGAGCTTTGTCAGCGGACGTGCGTGCGCTGGTCAGCAATCGAAAATCAGCTGGCGCTCTGGACATTGCGAAACATCACAACATTCCCCGGCTTGCGCTTTCACGAAAAGATTTTTCGTCAGACGAAGCGTTCGACCAAAGAGTACTGGATTTTTTCCGGGAGAATGAAGTCAATTTTGTGGTACTTGCGGGCTATTTGCGTCTGCTCACACCGGTGCTGATTCACCCCTACAGAAACCGCATTCTCAATATTCACCCCGCTCTTTTGCCGTCTTTTGGCGGCAAGGGCATGTTTGGCCACCATGTGCATGAGGCGGTTTTGGAGTACGGCTGCAAGGTTTCCGGAGTAACAGTTCATTTGGTGGATGAAGTCTACGATTCCGGCCCGATTGTACTGCAACGGTGTGTTCCGGTTGAGAATAACGATACCCCGGATACCCTGGCAGCCCGCATTTTGAAACAGGAACACCGTATCTTCTCGGAAGCCCTTCAGCTGTTCGCCGAGGAAAAGATTGTTATTAAAGGAAGACGGGTCTATGTTCAATCGAACTGAAGCTAATTTTGAAAGAGTGGTTACGGCCGCAATTTTGCTGCTTGCGGCGGCGTTTTTCCTGTTTTATGTGGGGTGTTCCCATCAGAAAACCGAACCATTTGTCGAGGTGCGTTCTGTCGATTCCACCATTGTTATTGATCTTCGGTACGCCACCGCGAACAATTTTACCGGGCAGGTTTTGTACGATACGCCCCGATGTTTTTTGCGAAAATCGGTTGCCGAGCGGCTGGCACGCGTGCAGAAAAAGCTGCAAAAACAAGGCCTGGGACTGAAAATCTGGGATGGCTACCGTCCCCTTTCGGTTCAAAAAAAGATGTGGGCACTGGTTCCCGATTCCCGCTACGTGGCGAATCCGAAGCACGGGTCCCGTCACAATCGCGGAGCAGCCGTGGATGTTACACTTGTGGATTCCACGGGACGGGAACGGCACATGCCCACCGGATTTGACGATTTTACACCGAAAGCCCACCGTAATTGGACAGGCAACGATACGCTGGCCATTCGCAATCGGCAAATTTTGGAAGACGCCATGACCTCTGAGGGGTTCATTCCGCTTTCCACGGAGTGGTGGCATTTTGATGCCCCCAACTGGAAGGATTATCCCGTCGAAACTATTTCAATAAAAGAATTACTTAAAAAAAATCGGAAGGAATAAAAATGCCAAAGATTCGCCGTGCGTTAGTAAGTGTTTTCGATAAGGAAGGATTGGTCCCGTTTGTTCAGGAACTGGTGGCTTTCGATATTGAAATTCTGTCCACCGGCGGAACAGCCAATCTGCTGCGTGAAAACAACCTGCCGGTTGTGCAGGTATCCGATTATACCGGCTTTCCTGAAATCCTGGATGGCCGCGTTAAAACACTGCATCCCAAAATTCACGGGGGGATTTTGGCGCTGCGGGATCTAACCAACCAGATGGACGAACTGGAATCTTTCGATATCGAGCCCATCGATATGGTTGTAGTGAATCTTTATCCCTTTCTAAAGGTTATTCAGAAATCGGATGTGGATGAGAGGGAACTGCTGGAAAACATCGATATTGGCGGGCCAACCATGATTCGCTCGGCGGCGAAAAACTATCCCCATGTGGCCGTTGTAACGGACCCCTCACGACCCCTCACAATATACCTTGATTTTAAAGGAATTGCATGAAAATAATGCGGAGGTTTCACTGGAAACATCCCGAAAACTGGCTGTGGAGGCCTTTCGTAAAACCGCCCATTATGATGGAATGATTGCACAGTATCTGGGAAAAAGATTTCAGGTACCTGCCGAAACCATTCCGGAAAATCTGGCACTGGCTTTTTCACAAACGTACCAGTTGAGATACGGCGAAAATCCCCATCAAAAAGCGGGCTATTTTCAGGACGATCTGAGTACGGAAATGACCGGCCTGGAAAAATTGCACGGCATTGCCCTTTCTTACAACAACATCGTGGACATGGATGCCGCCATTCGTTTGATTCAGGAATTTACGGAAAAGCCGACGGTTGCCATCATTAAACACACGAATCCTTGTGGCGTGGGCACAGGCGACACCCTGCTGGAGGCCTACCAGCGGGCAAAAGCGACGGATCCCCTTTCTTCTTTTGGGAGCATTATCTGTACCAATCGGAAAGTAGATATGCCGCTGGCCGAAAAATTACGGACGCATTTTGTAGAGGTACTGGTAGCGCCCGATTTTGCCCCGGAGGCACTGGAACTTCTTCAGCAAAAAAAGAAGTTGAGAATTCTGAAATTTCAGCCGAAATTAGTAAAAGGACTGTCCGCCACCTTAAAATCGGCTTTGAATGGGGTGCTTTTGCAGGAAGTCGATTCAATCGATCTGGATGAATCTGCTCTAAAGGTTGTAACCAAACGGGAACCCACCGATGAAGAATGGGAAGCGCTTCGATTTGCATGGAAAGTGGCCAAGCATGTGAAATCCAATGCCATTGTTTTTACCAATGATTCCATGACACTCGGCGTGGGTGCCGGGCAAATGTCGCGTGTGGATTCCGTCGAATTGGCGGTGAAAAAGGCCAAACAAGCGCAATTGGATTTAAAGGGATCAGTCGTGGCGTCCGATGCCTTTTTCCCGTTTCGCGACGGTCTGGATGCGGCAATTTCGGCGGGGGCAACAGCCGTCATTCAGCCCGGTGGTTCCATTCGGGATGAAGAGGTGATTCAGGCGGCAAACGAGCGAAACGCGGCGATGGTTTTTACGGGAATTCGTCATTTTCGGCATTAGCCAGGCGAAAGGATAAATTTCATCCGGTGCGGAGGATGGCATACAGCCCTTCTTTTTGGGTAAAACTGTCCGTGCGAAAAAGAGTAATTTGAAATCTGAAAGGATTGCCAATGAAAATGTCTCTCTTGAGTTTTGTTTCGAACGACATCGCTATTGATCTGGGAACGGCCAATACACTGGTTTTTGTTCGCGGCAAAGGAATTCAGGTAAATGAACCGTCGCTGGTAGCGGTGCGCCGTTTGGACCAGAAGATTGTTGCATTCGGGTCCGAAGCCAGAGAAATGCTGGGCCGAACACCAGGAGAGATTACAACGATTCGTCCGTTGCGCGATGGGGTGATTGCCGATTTTGAACTGGCAGAAGAAATGATCCGGTATTTTATTCGCCGTGTACAGGCCAATCGGTTTTTGCGCCCCACGGTTGTCATTGGCATTCCGTCCGGAATTACAGAGGTGGAAAAGCGGGCTGTACGGGATTCCGCCGAACACGCCGGTGCCAGGGATGTTTTTTTGGTAGAAGAACCGATGGCCGCGGCCATCGGGGTGGGGCTGCCGGTGCATGAGCCCGTTGGGAGCATGGTTGTGGATATTGGCGGCGGGACAACGGAAATTGCCGTGATTTCACTTTCGGGGATTGTGACCAGCATTTCGATTCGCATTGCGGGAGACGAGATGAACGATGCCATCATTCAGTATCTAAAGCGAAAATACAATCTGCTGATTGGCGAAAAAACAGCCGAAATCATCAAAATGGAAATTGGATCCGTTCCGCCGTACAAAGAAAAAGGGGCCATGAAGGTCAAGGGTCGGGATCTGGTCAAAGGCATTCCGCGAACAATTGAGATTAGTTCCGTCGAAATACAGGATGCCCTTGAGGAACCGGTCAGTTCAATTGTGGAGGCCGTTCGCCTCACGCTGGAACGCACCCCGCCGGAATTGTCCGCGGACATTTTGGATCGCGGAATCATGTTAACGGGGGGAGGCGCTTTGCTGAAGGGCCTCGATGCCCAATTGCGGGAAGTTACCAATTTACCGGTCAATGTGGCTGAAGATCCCTTAACCTGTGTGGTTCGGGGAACGGGCAAAATTGTGGAAGATATTAACAGCTACCAGAAGGTCCTTAATCGGTCTAAAATTTACTAAGTTTGTCTGGAAGGTCTATGCTTCGCTGGGAAACGCATTTACATCAAGTAAGAGATTATGTTCTGCTCTTTTTCCTCCTAAGTATTTCTCTGATTGTGATGAATTCCAATTCGAATTCTCAGATGCGCTGGCTTCACGGGGTTTCAATTAATGTCATTGGCAGTCTTCAGCATCGTTTACGAGCCTGGCAGGAGCTTCGGCGTGTGGAAAAAGAAAACGAAATGCTTCGTTCCCGGATAGCCAACCTGGCCTTTGAGAACAGCATGATGAAAGAGGCCTACCTGTCCAATATTCGTTTGAAAAAACTGCTGAATTATAAAAAAACAACCTCCTACAAATTGGTTGCGGCGGTGGTGACGGGACAGAATTACCAGGGCTTTTCTCACGCACTTATTATCAGCGGCGGGAAGAAAGAAAATCTTCGCGAAAAACTTCCGGTCGTAACAGCGGAAGGTCTGGTCGGAAAAATTGCCCTTTTGGGAGCGGATTACGCGGTGGTTCAGCCTCTGGACGATGTGAATTTCCGGGTCAGTGCCATGGTTCAGAGGAGCCGGGTGGTAGGAATTTTTTCCCCGGGGAAAAAGGGAACCTACCTTTTAAAAAATGTGCCGAGTCAGGCAGATGTAAAAAAGGGGGACGTAATTATTACGTCGGGATACAGCGATATTTTCCCAAAGGGTCTTAAAATCGGCGTTGTGAGCCGGGTGGAATCCCGGAAGGGGAATCTTTTCAAAACGGTGGAGGTGGTTCCTGCTGTTCGTACAGGAAATGTGGAAGATGTTTTTGTGATCCTAAAAAAAGCGCAAAAATGACAAATTCTGGCTTTTTAATCTTTTTTATCCTATCATTTCTTTTGCAGATTGGTCTTGTTCCCTTTCTTGAAATAAAGGGCATAAAGCCGGACTTATTGTTAATTTTTGTGATTATTTTTTCTTTGCAGCGGGAACGTTTCTGGGGAACATTGGTTGGATTTTTTGTAGGGCTGATTCAAGATTTCTTCTCCACCGGTTTTTTGGGCGTTTTTGCGCTGGCAAAAACATTTTCCGCCTTTTTGGTTCAGACCATTTCTGAGGGATCATTTGAAAAGGGCGGAGCCTATTTCGGGGGTCTTGTTTTTACGATTAGTTTGTTTCACGATTTTCTGGTGAACTGGATTTCCGTGTGGGGAACCGGGACATCATTAGTGAGTGTCATTATTCGTTCCGTAATTCCGGGAGCGGTGTACACAACCGTGGTGGCCGTTATTGTGTACGAACTTCTTCCGAAGGGCTTTTTTAGGCAGCATGATTACTGATCAAAATGAAAATAGACTGTTCTCCATTCCCAAAAAATATATCTATTTTGGATTAACAGCCGGCTTGTTTGTGCTTTTGATTTGGCGGCTCTTTTACCTGCAAATTTACGCCACCCAGAAATATTACCTTCAATCTCAAAAGAATCACATTCGGGAAGTGACACGCGAACCGTTACGGGGCTTGATTTATGATCGGGAAGGCCGAGTTTTGGTGGAAAATCACCCGGCTTATTCGGTCTACATCACGCCCTACGAATTGTCTCACACGCCCCATTTGCTGGATCGGCTGAGTAAAATTCTGGAACTGTCTCCCTCCCAGATTAAGGCGAATATGAAGAGACGGCAGAACGGCCGGTTTAAGCCGGTGCGCCTGAAACGGCAGGTTAGTTTTAAGGAGATTTCTCTTTTGGAAGAGAACAAACTCTCGCTTCCCGGGGTTGGATTGTGGGTGGAACCCAAGCGGTTTTATCCGTCGTCGGCGCACGCCACACACGTGCTGGGCTACATTGGTGAAATTTCCACTGGCGAATTGAAGAAACTGGCCAAAAAGGGCTACAAACGGGGGGATATCATTGGCAAGCGCGGTCTGGAAGCAGAATATGATCAGGAATTGAGGGGGAAAGAGGGCCTGGAATATGTGGAAGTAGATGCACAGGGAAGGCAGGTACGGAAACTCAAATCGGAAAAATCCATTCCTCCCGTTCCCGGGAAAAACCTGATTTTGGGGCTGGATATTGACTTGCAGTCACTTGCGGAAGACCGGCTAAAAGGAAAACGGGGAAGCGTGGTTCTGCTGGATGCCAGAGATGGGTCTGTTCTGGCGCTTGCCAGTATGCCCGACTATGACTTAAAAGAGTTTTCCGGGGTCATTACAAATAAAATCTGGGAGAAATATTTTCTAAATCCCGAAAATCCGATGTACAATCGGGCGGTTCAAAGCTCTTATCCCCCCGGCTCCACGTACAAGCCCATTACAGCGGTTGCGGGGTTGGATTCAAAAATCATAACAGAGCACTTTTCCGTAACCTGTCGGGGGTATCTTCGGCTGGGCCGCCGAAATTATTACTGCTGGTACCGGAAAGGGCACGGGACGCTGGATTTGATTCACGGAATCGAAAACTCCTGCAATGTCTATTTTTACACCCTGGGTGCCAAAATCGGGGTGGATGTTTGGGCGGATTATTCGCGCCGGTTTCATTTCGGGGAAAAAACCGGAATCGATTTGCCCTCCGAGAATGCGGGACTGGTTCCGGATCGGAACTATCTGGATAAAAAATTCGGAAAGGATAAATGGTCGAAAGGGCTCATGTTGAACATGGCCATCGGACAGGGAGATCTGCTTGTCACCCCTCTTCAAATGGCACAATTGGCCATGATTCTGGCAAATGATGGGCTGGGATATCGTCCCCACCTGGTGATTGGCATTCAGGATCCATTTACGCTTAAAGTAACGTCGGTCAAAATCGATTCCTTTCGTGTAAACGCGGATCCCCGGAACATACAGATCGTTAGAGAAGGGATGCGTCTGGTGGTAAACGGTCCAACCGGCACGGGGCGCCGGGCACGACTGCCGGATATTGTGGTGGCCGGGAAGACGGGAACCACGCAAAATCCGCATGGTAAGGATCATGCCTGGTTTATTGGCTTTGCTCCGTTCGATCATCCGGAAGTAGCCATTGCGGTGATGATTGAAAATGGCGGGTATGGAGGCCATGTTGCCGCACCGATTGCTCACGACCTGTTTCAACTCTATTTTCAAAAACACCCGATACAACCGACTGTATCAGGGAAAGTTGCCATGAATCCGAAACGTACGGTTCACAACCCGTGATGGAAAATATCTCGACAAAAACGGTGAAGCATTTTGATTGGATTCTGCTTCTGGGGATGCTGGCCTTGCTGGCCATCGGCGTACTGGCTATTTACAGTGCCACGTACAATTCCGGTTCATCCTACCTTAAACAGAATTACGAACGACAGCTTATTTGGATCGCGATCGGAAGCATTCTTTTCTTAACGATGGCGCTCATCCATTTTAAGTATTATCAGGCCTTTGCGTATGTCCTTTACGGATTTGCAATTGTCCTTTTGCTTTTTGTTTTGATTCTGGGGAAAATGGGGGGCGGTGCCGCCCGGTGGATTTCAATCGGAGGGATTAAATTTCAGCCCTCGGAATGGGCCAAACTGTTTACAATCTTTGCGCTTGCCAGGTATTTGTCGGACAACCTGAATCAGATCAGAAGCACCAAGGTCCTGATTACGGCATTTGCCATCGGACTCTTGCCCATGATTTTGATTTTTGAAGAACCCGACCTCGGCACCTCACTGGTTTTTGCTGCCATTATTCCGTCTATTCTGTTTTGGGCAGATGTGTCGCCCCTGGCCTTGTTTTTGATTGCCGCGCCGTTTTTGACCATGCTGGCATCGTTTAATTTCTACACATTTTTTGCGGATATGATATTACTGGTGGGCGTTCTTTATTTTGTGAAACGCCCCTTAATATTCAGTGTGGCCAACGTGCTTTTAAATCTTTTTGTGGGAATTATGACGCCCTTTTTCTGGAATTCCCTCCACGCCTATCAGCAAAAGCGAATTCTGACATTTCTGGGACTGGTTTCCGATCCGAAGGGAATGAGCTACCAGATCATTCAGTCCAAAGTAGCCATTGGCTCCGGCGGATTATGGGGGAAGGGATTCCTCCACGGAACCCAAACTCAGCTTCGGTTCTTACCGGCTCAACACACCGATTTTATCTTTTCCGTAATTGGTGAAGAATTTGGCTTCATCGGCGCGATGGTCGTTTTGTTTTTGTTTGCTCTTATTCTGTATCGTGGTTTTAAGATTTCCGCCGCTTCCAAAAACCATTTTGCGGGATTGGTAGGAATCGGCGTGACGACCCTGTTTCTCTATCACACCGTGGTTAATATTGGAATGGCTACGGGGATCATGCCCGTAACGGGGCTTCCGCTTCCGTTCGTCAGTTACGGCGGGTCCTTTTTGCTGGTCAGTATGGCTTCGATGGGGGTGTTGGCCAATATCTCTATGCGGAAATACGACTATTAAACACGATCATCGGTAAGATAGAGTAAGCAGCCGGAAGACTGAAAACAGTGTGAAAAATCCGCCGCTCGCGGTTTAGGCGGCATAAACATGGAAGAATCAACTTACTAAAAATTGGGACGAAGAAAATGCATCCGGTATTGGTTAAAATTGGCTGGTTTGAAGTACACAGCTATGGCGTAATGCTTGCACTGGCATTTGTACTGGGTATTTGGATTACGGTAGTTCGGGCAAAAAAGATGGGATTGGATCCAAACAAAATAATGGATCTGTCCGTTCTGATTATTCTGGCAGGAATCATCGGTTCCAGAATTGCCTACGTTTTGCCTCACATGGACGAGTTTCGGGGACACTGGCTGGATACGATTAATCCAATCCAGAGTAACGGCCAGATTGGCATTGCCGGCTTGACGATTTTGGGCGGTGTTTTGCTGGCGATTCTTGTGACGTTGGTGTACCTGTGGTGGAAGAAATTACCCGTGTGGAAGATTGCCGATGCGTTTGCGCCGGCAGTGGCCCTTGGAATATTTGTGGGCCGCATCGGATGTTTTTTAAATGGATGCTGTTTTGGTGTTCCTACAAATTCCCCAATCGGAATGGTTTTTCCTCCCAACAGCCCGGCAGGGTCCGTATTTCCGAACCAGCCTATTTATCCCACAGAGTTGTTTTCATCCTTTTACGGTCTCCTGATTTTTTTGATTCTTCTTTGGGCGGAGAAAAAATATAAAACATTCGATGGGTTTACGTTTTTTCTTCTTTGGGCCCTGTACGGTGCCGCCCGGTTTACGGTTGACTTTTTCAGATATTATGAGAACAGTATGGTTTTGGTTCGTATTCACGGAGTGGCGATCTCACTGAATCAGGGTGTCAGCGTACTCCTGATACTGGTTTCCGTATTTCTTTTATTCTATTTTGGAAAACGTGCGCGGAGAGAATTAAAAAAGGCTTGACTTTTTAAGCTAAGTTTCATAAATTCAATAAATAAGATTTAATTAATTGTGAATCAAGTGTGTTTAACTATCTGTTTTAAGTACGGTTTAATCATTTGTTGTGATGAACAATCGTCTGAAACAGTATTGATAAAGTGAGATGAGTCACGAGTGACGGCCTGTCTTTTTACCCTACCCAGCGATTTAAATTATATGGTATGATTATTAACCGGATTGAGGGAGGATATGATGAAAAAATTTTTATTGGTAAGTGCGGCTGTTTTACTGGGGGTCTATTTTGTCGGTTGTGCCGGCACAAAACCCAAAGCCTCTGAGAAAACAACAAAAGGCGGCGTAAATGAAGTAATGGATGTTCAGGCCAAGGGTAAAACCGCAGAGGCCAAAACAGCACCAGAGGAAGACGAGGTGTTAAAGCTTCTGGGAATTACACCTGAAGAAAAAAAGAAGGCCGAAACGCCTGAATCGACAAATGTGATTGAACAGGAAAAACAATTGAAGGCCAAAATTGCCCAACTGGAACAGAATCTGAATCAGAAAGATTCTGAAGTAAACCAGTTGCAATCAGAAGTGAAAGCAAAAGAGAGAAAACTCAAAGAGTTGCAAGAGATGCTGACAACCCTTAAATCGAGTCAGGGTACTGCCTCCTCATCTCCGGGTTATTCCACCAAATCGAGCACAAATCTTACATCCTTCAAGGCCAGATACGAGGATGCCCTTCAAACCTATAACAGACGTCATTACAAGGAAGCCATCCGAAAATTCAGGGAATTGCTTCAGGAAAATCCCAACACGTCCCTATCGGACAACTGCCAGTACTGGATTGGCGAATGCTATTATTCCCTTGGAAAATATGATCAGGCGGTTGTGGAATTTGAAAAAGTGTTTACCTTTCCAAATTCCAATAAGGAAGATGATGCCCAGTTAAAAATTGGCATGAGTTATATGAAACTCGGGGATAAACAGCGAGCGAAAAATGCCTTTAAAACCTTGATTGAAAAATATCCGAAGAGCGAATATGTTCCCCTGGCCAGGCGTTTTTTGAATCAGCTTCAGTAGCAAAGGAAAAATAAGCCATGCCAGAATTACGCAAGGATCCGATTATCGGACGGTGGGTTATTATTTCCACGGAAAGGGGAAAGCGTCCATCCGATTTTGTTATTGAACCGGAAAAGAAAAAAGGGGGATTTTGTCCGTTTTGCGAGGGAAATGAAGACAAAACGCCGCCGGAAGTTCTTGCCTATCGGAAACCGGGGACAAAACCCAATAAGCCCGGTTGGTGGGTGAGGGTGGTTTCAAATAAATATCCGGCGTTGAAGGTTGAGGGGGAATTGTTCCGCCGCGGTGAGGGTATTTTCGATCTCATGAATGGAATTGGCGCACACGAGGTGGTCATTGAAACGCCCGAACACGATAAAGATTTGGTTGATCTGAGTGTGGAGCGCATTGAAGATGTTCTCTGGGCCTTCCATGACCGAATCATTGATTTGAAAAATGATACCCGGTTGAAATACATTCTTATCTTTAAAAACCACGGAGCCGCAGCGGGAGCATCCTTGGAACACACCCATTCGCAACTTATCGCTACCCCCATCATTCCGAAACGGGTGGCCGAGGAAATTGAAGGGGCCAGACGCTATTACGAGTACAAAGAACGGTGCATTTATTGTGACATTATTCGTCAGGAACGGGAAGCCGACAAACGGCTGGTGATTGAAAATGAAGCCTATATTTCATGGGAACCGTTCGCCCCGCGCTTTCCGTTTGAAACCTGGATCCTACCCAAAAGGCATGCTCTGCACTTTGAGGAACCCAAAAAAGACGAATATTTTTTCTTTGCCAAAATTCTAAAGGAAACGCTTCAACGCCTGAACAAAGCCCTGTCCAATCCTCCGTATAATTTTATCATTCACAATTCTCCCGTTCAGGATGATGAGCATGGAGAACTCCACTGGCATATGGAAATCATTCCAAAACTAACAAAAGTTGCTGGTTTTGAATGGGGTTCCGGTTTTTATATCAACCCTACCCCTCCGGAAGATGCGGCTAAGTTCTTGCGCGAATTAGATATTTCTGACATATAATCATGTTGGAAGAAAGGGATGAACAAAATGGCCTCGAAATTCAACATACTGTTTGTAGCATCTGAAGTTGCCCCTTTTGCAAAAACGGGCGGTTTGGCCGATGTGGCAAACTCTCTTCCAAAGGCCCTGAAGAATTTAAGGCATGATGTTCGAATTTTTATGCCCCGGTACCGTCAAATCAGCGATCGAAAATTTGTGTTGAGAGAGGTCATTCGTCTTCAAGATATCACGCTGTCTGTTGGGGGAAAAGAAATCTCATTCGATATCAAATCCGCCTTTTTGCCCGGCACAAAAATTCAGGTCTATTTTTTGGATTACAAACCCTATTTCGATCGCGATGGGCTGTATGTGGATCCGGAAACCGGACAGGATTACCCGGATAATGATGAACGATTCATCCTGTTTAATAAGGCCGCTATCGAGATATTGAAAATCTTGCATTGGCAGGCAGATGTGATCCATTGTAACGACTGGCAGTCGGCTCTTATTCCGGCGTACATCAAAACGGTTCATGCAAACGATCCGTTCTTCAGTAAGATGCACACCTTGTTGACGATCCACAACATTGGCTATCAGGGAAATTTCTCGGCCGAATCGTTTGCTAAAACAGGGTTGCCAAACGATCTGTTTTACCCTACCGGTCCCGTTGAATTTTATGGAAAGTTCAGCTTTTTAAAAGCCGGTATCTATTTTTCGGATAAAATCAACACGGTCAGTCCAACATACGCCCGGGAAATTCAGCAGTCTTCCGAATACGGATTTGGACTGGAAGGACTTCTTCGGGAGCGGTCAAAGGATGTGCACGGTATTTTAAATGGAGTGGATTATACCGATTGGGACCCTTCGGTTGATACGCATATTGCCGTGAATTACGATAGTAAAACCCTCAGCCAAAAGGTTGAAAACAAAAAGGCGCTGCTTGAGGAAGTGGCATTGCCATTTGACGAAAACACTCCCCTGATAGGTACGGTTTCCCGTTTGGCCGATCAGAAAGGATTTGATATTTTGGCAGAGGCCATGGATGACCTGATGAAACTGGATTTGGAATATGTTCTGCTTGGGACGGGTGAACCCCAATATCACAAATTATTTGAAATCTTCCAGAAAAAATATCCCCGCAAAATAAGCGCCCAGTTGAAATTTGATAACCGACTGGCGCACCTGATCGAAGCAGGAAGTGATATGTTTTTGATGCCGTCAAAATATGAGCCCTGCGGTCTGAATCAAATGTACAGCCTTCGGTACGGGACAATTCCAATTGTACGAAAAACGGGTGGATTGGCCGATACGGTGGTCAATTTTAATCCAGAAACACATTCCGGTACAGGGTTTGTTTTTGAAGAGTATTCTGCGTCAGCGCTTATTGAAGCCGTCAAACGAGCGGTAGAAACGTTTCAGAATAAAAAAATATGGGTGCAATTGCAAAAACAGGCGATGAAACAGGACTTCTCCTGGGATGCATCCGCAAAGGAGTATCTAAAATTATATGCCCAATTACGGGGTGCTAAATAAAAGCTATTTTTTTGAGGAGGGTTGTTCCGTATCGATACAATGTTTCAGCCAACAACGGCGGAAAACGCTGTAACCTATAGTATTATAAGCAAATCTTGCTTCCTGCCTTAATTCAATAAAAAATAATTGATCATTCCATGGCATACAAATTGCAATAACTAAGCGAGATTATGAATAAATGGATTTATTGAGATAAAAGGACTTTTGATGGAAGGTATTCGAATACTTGATCGGTATGTGGGTTTATACGAAGATATCGTGTATATTCGGATTATTGGTTATATCGACACAACAACATCTTTGGAATTGGTTCAGCATTTTAAGGATTTAATGAAAAAGGGGAACTATCAATTTGTTGTGGATATGAGTGGGGTCAATTATGTAAGCAGTGCGGGTTGGGGTGTTTTCGTTGGGGAGATCAAAGATATTCGGGACAATGGGGGCGATATAAAGATTGTACATATGACCCCTGAAGTATATGATGTATTTGAGATGCTTGAGTTTAATAGGATTTTAAAAGTCTATGATTCTGTTCCTGAAGCCATTAATGAATTCGATTTTATACGGGGATTTGACCTGACTCAAACACCGGTAAAAGAATTACCTCCCGAAGAGCGAACCGTTCATAAAGAAAAGATGCATGTGGCTGTCGGAGAACCCATGTTGGAAGTGCCTGTAATGCGGTCCGGCACGCACGAACGAAAATGGGACATGCAGCAGTCAAATCCGAAATACCTTCCATTGGCGGAAAAAATTAAACAGGTCATTATAGAAAACCCGCTGTCCAGTTTTTGGCAGATAAAAAAACAACTTAAATCAGAAAAATACGGGCATGTCAAAATTAGTCCCTGGAAATTGCACAACCTGTTAAAAGAACTGAATTTAGACTCCAAAGAACGCCGAATGCGGTTTTATCGTTCACGCTAAATCGGGAGGGAAAGATGAGAAAATCATTTTCTTCTTTTTTGATAATGGGTTTATTCTTATTTGGATTGGTATCAACCGTAAGGGCACAGGAATTACAGGGCCCTCTGGCGGTGGGCGATGCCATTCAATTAAAAATATGGCAATTGAGTGATCGGTCACAGGCGCTGATTAAAAGCCTGAATGGGGAATATACCATTGATGGATATGGGTACATTCTTTTGCCCATTGTGGGGTATCAAAAGATTGAAGGTTTGACTCCAAAAGAAGTTGAGATGGTGATTAAAAGCAAGTTTTCTTCCTATTTGGATGAACCGTTTATTGTCGTTACGCCGCTCATTCGCGTGGTTCTTATGGGTGAGTTTATCCGGCCGGGTTCCTATCGAATTAATCCGAATCAATCGTTGTGGGAACTGATTGAAATGGCGGACGGACCAACCAGCAAATGCGATTTGAACAAGATGAAGGTCTATCGCGGAGGAAAACCGATCATTAAAAATTTATTATCTTCTTTTGAAAAAGGATTTTCGTTAAAAGAAATTGGTGTAAAATCGGGTGATCAAATATTGGCGCCTGCAAAGAAAACATGGGGTATCCAGGAAGTGTTAACATTTTCCAATATGATGGTTTCTTTTGCCTTGCTGTATTTGCGATTAAAGGAAAAATGGTGGTAAACACGTTTTTTGGGAGATAGATTAGATGGATTTGGATCAGTTCTTCATTGAAGAAGAAACGAATGATGGACAGAATTTTGATATCAAAAAATATATTAAGGGTATTTATAAGCGGAAGTGGCTGGTAATTGCAGTATTTTTGGTTGTCTTAATTCCATGGGTTCTTTATGTAAAAAGCCAGCCCCCGCAATACGAAGCCTTTGCCCTTATCCGATTTAAGAATTACGAATCGAAAAATCTTCGTGCCTTAAATGAAGGGCGAATTACCGAATTAAGAAGCCGGACCTTCGCGGAACGGGTTGTTGCGCAATTGGGATTAACGCTGGAAATTATTCACCCCAAAAATGAAAAACACCCCTTGCAAAGGGATGATATTTTTTACGAATTCTATACCGATAAAAACCCGGTTTCAGGAAACTATAAGCTGGTGTTTGATAAAAAATTAAAAGAATACAGGCTGTATTATATTACACTCGAAAAGCGCGAAAAACTAATTTCTCAGGGAGATTTTTCCAAAATAGTGGACAGCGACTTAACGCTGAACGGTTTCACGTTTCGAATTAAACCTTCGATAGTGGATAAAATTTCTGTTGTGAATTTTGCTGTAAAGGATTTCTTCTCAACGGTCAATTCTTTTCGTGCTCATGTTTCAGTGGACATGAATCGGGCGGGAACACTCATGCGGTTGAGTATCGTTGACAAAAATCCCTATCTTGTTGCAAATATGGTCAATGAGCTGGCCGATCTTTTTGTTCAAGAAAGTGTTTCGTCTCAACGAAAGAGATCAAAAAACTATAAAGACATTCTTGAACAGAAGCTGATGGTTTCAAAAGAGAATTTGGATAAAGCCAATGCAGAACTGAAAGCTTTTAAGCAGACCCATTATATCAATCTTGACAATGAAGTCAATTCAAAAATTGCAGAAATATCCTCCCTTCAGGCAAAGGTTAGCAATCTTAAAGAGACAGCCAGCAGTCTTTCAATGTTGTTGGCGAAATTGAAATCAGTGGATAAAAATTCAAATAAGCTTTCCTATATCTACCGGGAAATTGCAAATAACATGGCTTTTAAGAATGACCCCTCCATGGGAATCCTTAAACAGCAACTCCTGGATCTTGAAAGCAAACGGGCCGAGCTCATTAAACAGGTAAATGTGACCCATCCGGATGTGATTAAGCTGGATCAACAGATTCAGACGATTTACTCCGAAATTCAAACCATTGCGGAAAATCGATTGAATGAGATTTATCGGGAAGTCAATTCGTTAGCCACTTCGGAAAAGGATATCCGGCAGAATTTGAGAGTTCTTCCTGCGGAAGAGCTTCGATTGGCAGAGCTGACCCAGAATGTGAAAGTGGCCAACACCATTTATTCTGATTTGCTTGCGAAATATCAGGAGGCTCAGATTACCGAGTCCGTTGAAACGCAGGATATTGATATTCTTGATCCGGCCATTCCGCCTCAATATCCCGTAAATCGTGATAAGAAAAAGAAGGCGGCAATGGGAGGATTTCTGGCGCTTTTTCTTTCATTGGGAACCGCCATTACACTGGAATTCATGGACAAAACAATCAAAACACCTGAAGATGTAAAAAAATATTTGAAATTGTCTGTGATCGGCACCATTCCCAATGTGAAATTTGATGAAGAAATCGAATTGAATGATGCGGATAAAATCAAGAAAATAGATTCACAATTGGTGACATACGATTATTCCCCCACGCCAGTAGGCGAAGCCTACCGTGCGCTCCGTACAAAAATCATGTTTTCCAAAAACACCGGCCGGATAAAAACACTGGTCGTCACCAGTTTTGCGCCGGGTGATGGAAAATCCTTTACCTGTTCCAATTTGGCCATTACGCTTGCCCAGCACAAAACCAATGTTCTGTTGGTGGATGCCGACCTGCGGCGGGGCGTGCAGCATAATACGTTCTCTGTGGCAAAGGAACCCGGATTAACGAATTACCTGATGGGAGTAGCCACGTTCAATGAAGTGACTCAGGAAACCCACGTGCCCAATTTATACATGGTGAGTTGCGGTTCAATGGTTCCCAATCCGTCGGAGCTGCTGGGGTCGATGCGATTGAAACGATTTATCGACGAAGCCAAACGCCGATTCGATTTTATCATGTTTGATACCCCCCCGCTCAATGCCGCCACCGATTCGGTTGTTTTGGGCACGCAGGTGGATGGTCTGCTAATAATTGCGCGGGCGGAGGTTACCAACAGAAATGTTGCCAAACAAAAATTGGATTTATTTGAAAATGTTCCGGTAAATATTATTGGTGCCGTTTTGAATGGATCTGAACAGGATTTGGCGCACGAGGGGTACAGCTATTATCATTATTAGGCCTTAATTTATGCATGAGAAGATTTGGATATAAAAGATCAAAATCGCAGAGATGGTTGTAGTGAAATCCGCTACCGGCGGAGTAAAGGATTGGTTCTGGAGATCGAATGCAGATTTTAGTTACAGGCAGTGCCGGTTTTATTGGTTCACATCTCACTGAAAAACTACTGAGCAGGGGGGATTTTGTTGCAGGTATTGATAATTTCAATGATTATTATGACCCGCGCATCAAACGAGACAATCTGAAAAGTGCCTTAAAACATCCGAATTTTTCCCTTTTTGAAATGGACATCCGGGACAAAAAGGGATTGGAATCAATCGCGAAGGATTTCTCTTTTGATGTTATTGTCCATTTGGCCGCGCGGGCCGGTGTACGTCCTTCACTCAAAGATCCGCTTCTCTATCAGGATGTTAATATCAGGGGGACGATGAATCTTTTGGAGGTAGCCCGGGACCAAGATATTCCCAAGTTTGTCTTTGCTTCGTCTTCCTCGGTTTATGGCAGCAACAAAAAAGTGCCCTTTAGTGAGACCGATAATGTGGATCATCCCGTATCGCCCTATGCTGCTACAAAAAAGGCAGGAGAATTGATCGGATATACCTACCATCATTTGTACGGTTTCTCTTTTACGGGTATTCGGTTCTTTACGGTTTATGGACCACGACAGCGCCCGGACATGGCCATTCACAAATTTACCGCATTAATCGACCAAGGAATGGAAATCCCTGTTTTTGGAGATGGTCTTTCCAGGCGGGATTACACGTATGTGGATGACATCGTGGATGGAATCATTCGAATTATTGATAAAAGCACCGGTTATGCTCTTTACAATTTAGGCGATTCCCGAACAATTGGCCTGATGGAAATGATTCAAACCATCGAAAAATATCTTGGAAAGAAAGCAAAAATAAAAAAACTGCCCTTTCAACCCGGTGATGTTCCCATTACCTACGCCGATATTACAAAAGCACAAGCTGAATTGGGTTATGAACCCAAAGTGCTTTTTGATGAGGGTATTCAGAAATTTATTCACTGGTATCTGGAAAAATCCAATCGATTTGTTTAAAAAGGCTGTTTCATGGTTCACGAAAAGGAAGCGTTCCTTAAAAATATATTGCAGATTTTTGATGCCATTACAGTTAGTTTGGCTTTTTTTGTGTCATTTTTTATCATTGGGTATATTCGAACACTGTACAATTTGGGCGAAATGGCCTATGCTCCGTCCTTTGATTTGAACGGGGCCATTTATTTTTTTGAATATAATATTTCCATTTTTATTAGTGCCATCGTATTCTGGTTGATTTTTCTCTCTTATTTTGGGGTGTACACCGATTTCCGAACGCGCAGTTTCTGGGAGATCGTTTGGATAACCCTGAAATCCAGTTTTTTTGTCACATTAGCCCTGGGAAGCGTTGTTTTTCTGACGAAAATGACGTTAACAAGCCGCCTCTTTATTCTCACGTTTACGGGTATGTCAATCGTCTTTATTTTGCTTGAGAAGAAGACGGTGAATTTTCTTCTGGAAATTCTTCGGAAAAGCGGCTACAACAGCATCAATTTACTCATTGTCGGAACAGGGCCGCGTGCCCAAAAGTTTATTGATAGTGTCCAAAAACATTCCAAGTGGGGGCTCAAAATCATTGGTCTTGTTGACGATGAACCCGGAAAAGTGGGCACTCGCGTAAGAGGGTTTAAGGTGCTGGGACGCTTACGGGATATTCCTCCGATCCTGCATGATTATGTGGTTGATAATGTTGTTTTTGTTGTTCCCCGAAATTGGCTGAGCAAAATTGAGAATGCGATTATTGCCTGTGAAAATGAAGGCGTCGGCGCATACATCTCGATTGATTTATACAATACGAAAATATCCAAACTCAAACAGAGCAAACTGGGGAATATTCCCCTGCTGGAATTTGATACGGTTCCTGCAAATGAGTGGCAGCTTTTTATTAAACGAAGCCTGGACATTATTTTGTCGCTGGTTGGAATTGTTGTGGCAGCGCCATTATTCCTAATAATTGCTGTCGGGATCAAATTGTCGTCACCGGGACCGATTTTATTCAAACAAGAGCGTGTGGGGGTTAACGGCAGGCGCTTTACGCTCTACAAATTCAGGACGATGCGGGTAGGAGCCGATATAAAAAAGAAGGAGCTTGAGCGGCAGAATGAAATGAAGGGGCCGGTTTTCAAGATCAAACATGATCCCCGTGTGTATCCTTTTGGGCGTTTTTTGCGGAAAACCAGTATGGATGAATTGCCCCAGCTCTTTAATGTTTTAAAAGGGGATATGAGTATCGTTGGTCCGCGTCCGCCGCTGCCGGTTGAGGTTGAAATGTATGAAATCTGGCAGCGCCGCCGCCTGAGCCTCAAGCCCGGATTAACATGCATTTGGCAGGTGAGCGGAAGAAACGAAGTCGATTTCGACGAATGGATGCAAATGGATCTGGATTATATTGATAATTGGTCCCTATTTCTGGATTTTAAGATTATGTTTAAAACCATTTTTGTGGTCCTTTTTGGCTACGGTGCCTACTAATTTGATTGGAATGAAAAGCTAAGAACATGGAGGTTTAAATATGCATATTGCAATTGTTGGAACGGGTTACGTTGGTCTGGTTACAGGGACATGTTTTGCGGAATTTGGAAATGAAGTAACGTGCGTCGATATGGATAAGTCAAAAATCGACAAACTGAATAATGGTGAAATTCCCATTTATGAACCGGGCCTGGATATTATGGTTGCCAAAAATGTAAAGGAAAATCGCCTTCACTTTACAACCGATATTAAAGAGGCTATTGAAAAAGCACTGGTCATTTTTATTGCCGTAGGAACGCCACCCAAACCGGATGGATCGGCTGATCTTCAGTATATTGAGGCCGTTGCAAAGGATATTGCAAAGTACAAGAATGGATACAAGGTTGTCGTCAACAAAAGCACGGCTCCCGTTGGTACGGGGAAATGGATTAAGCATGTAATTGAAAAAAATCAAAAGAATTCGATCCCGTTTGCCGTGGCATCCAATCCCGAATTTTTGCGGGAGGGTTCCGCTATCGATGATTTTATGCGTCCCGATCGGGTGGTCATTGGAGCAGAAACAGACGAATCCATTGCCATTATGAAAGACCTTTATGCGCCGCTTTATTTAATTGAAACGCCGTTCGTCATTACAAATATTGAAAGCGCTGAACTCATCAAATATGCCGCCAATGCTTTCTTGGCAACGAAAATCTCCTATATTAATGAAATCGCCAATATCTGCGAAATTGTGGGAGCGGATGTTCATGACGTGGCAAAGGGCATGGGTTTGGACAACCGGATCGGACGCAAATTTTTGCACGCGGGCCCGGGCTATGGCGGATCCTGTTTCCCCAAAGATACATCGGCTATTTACCAATTGGCCAAACAAAGGGGATATGAGTTTAAGATTGTGGGGTCTGCTATTGAAGTAAATTACAAGCAACGTGAGCGCATGTTTGAAAAAATCAAACAGGCTATGGGAGATTTAAAAGGCAAAAAAATTGCGGTCCTGGGCTTGGCGTTTAAACCCAACACGGACGATATGAGAGATGCGCCTTCCATCGATATCATCAAGAGCCTTTTGAGTGAGGGAGCAGAGGTGCATGCGTTTGACCCGGTTGCCACGGAAAATGCGCGCAAAATTTTGCCGAAGGTACACTATGCCAAGGATACATACGATACTCTTGAAGGGGCGGATGCTCTGGTTTTTATGACGGAATGGAATCAATTCCGCAGCCTGGATTTGGACAAGATTAAGTCTCTCATGCGGTCGAATTATGTTTTCGACTTGCGGAATATCTATGAACCTGAAAAGATGCAGGAAAAAGGGTTTATTTATTACAGCGTGGGAAGAGCCAAGGATAAGGTCACTTCCTAAAGATGAAGCTGTTTCATATTGGCATAAAGGGGTGTGGGCAGTAATCGATCAATGTTTCAAAATAGTACATCGTTTGCTCGCACCTTTTCTGTTTCTAACCAAAGGATTGGTATAACCTATTGAAAATTAATAATAAAAAAAGAAATACCAAAGTTTTGCTTTGGTATTTTTTTTGCCTTAATCCAAAGTCGATCAAAAAATAAAAGAAAGGTCGACCTATGAAGATATTGATGATTGCACCGCAACCCTTTTTCCAGCCCCGGGGTACACCCTTTAGCGTGCTCGGGAGACTGAAAGCACTGTCTGATCTGGGGCATTCGGTGGATCTGGTAACCTACCACGTCGGAGAAGATAAAGGGTTTCCCAATATTCAGATTTACCGGATTCCCAAACTGCCGATCAGAAAGGTGAAAGTCGGGCCGTCTCTGGCAAAAATACCCATGGATATCGCCCTATTTCTTAAAGCTTTTTCCCTATTAAGACGACATAAATATGAGGTGCTTCACACGCACGAGGAGGCCGGGTTTATGGGGATTCTTCTGAAAAGGATTTTTAAAATCCCCCATATTTACGATATGCATTCAAGTTTGCCCCAACAATTACATAATTTTAGTTTTACGCATTCAAATGTCATCCACAAAACGTTTGAATGGCTGGAAAAAAAGACACTTGAGAATGCGGAAGGAGTCATTACTATTTGTCCGGAACTTTATAATTATGTAGAATCACTGGGAATTAAAACGTACCACACATTAATTGAAAATGTGGTGGATTACGCCAGCCTTTTCGAAAACACCAATGGAGAGATTAAAACACTGGTTCCCTGGGATCAATTAAAGGGACGCGTGAAGGTTTTGTATTCCGGTACGTTTGAACCCTACCAGGGGCTGGATCTGTTGGTTGAGAGCGCTGCCCAGGTCATTCGGCGGCACCCGGAAGTGGTGTATCTGATGGTGGGGGGGAAACCGGAACAGGTGGAGCATTACAAAAATCAGGTTCAAAAATTGGGGCTGTCCGATCATTTCTATTTTACCGGGATGGTTTCTCCCGTAACAGCCGAAAAATTTGTGGAATATTCGGATGTCTTGTTGTCTCCCAGAACGCATGGGAACAACACGCCCCTGAAGATTTACTCCTATTTGCGATCCGGTAAACCCATTGTGGCAACCAATCTCATAACGCACACCCAGGTTATGAACGATTCGGTGGCCATCTTAACCCATCCGTCCCCGGAGGATTTTGCACGGGGAACCAATCAGGTTCTGGAAAATAACGAGCTTTCGCGCCTGATTACAGAAAATGCCCGAAAACTGGCAGAAGAAAAGTACACGTATTCCGTTTATTTAAAGAAATTAAATGATCTTTACGAACACGTGAGCAGGAATTAATTATGTGCGGGATTTGCGGCGTTTCTTTCCACGATAAACATGTTCCCGAGCCCCTGGTAAAAGCAATGTGCGACACCATCACGCATCGTGGCCCGGATGAAGCAGGTTATTTTGCTCACGATAATTTCGGGATGGGCATGCGCCGGCTGAGTATTATCGATTTAAGCACCGGCACGCAGCCCATTTACAACGAAGATCATTCCCTGGCCATTGTGTTTAACGGTGAGATTTACAATTTCAAGACCCTTCGCGACACGCTGCAGGCAAAGGGGCACAAATTCTACACCAATACCGACACGGAAGCGATCGTTCACGCGTACGAGGAATACGGAGAAGACAGTCCGGTCCATTTGAACGGCATGTTCGCCTATTCGATTTTTGATCAAAAGAAGAAGAAACTCTTCCTGGTTCGTGACCGGGTCGGGATTAAGCCGCTTTATTATTACTGGGATGGAAAAACATTCGCGTACGGCTCGGAAATCAAGACGATTCTCGAAGTCCCCGGCATTGACCGTACCATTGATGTGGAGGCGCTCAATCATTTTCTGACCTTTGAGTACATTTCCTCCCCCGAAAGCATCTTCAAAAAAATTCGCAAACTTCCGCCGGGACACTGGCTGGTTTTTGAAAACGGTCAGATTGCTGTTCAAAAGTACTGGGATATTCCCTTCACCGAAGAATTTTGCTCCGAAGAGGAAGCCAAAGAGGAACTCCGCTCGCTCATGTCCGATTCCGTCAACCTTCGGTTGATCAGCGATGTGCCGCTGGGAGCCTTTTTGAGCGGCGGCATCGATTCCAGCACCATTGTGGGGCTCATGGCGGGGCACATGAATCAACCCGTGAAATCCTTTTCCATCGGATTTGAGGATTCCTCGTACAACGAGCTGGAGTATGCCCGCACCGTGGCCAAAGCCTTTCAAACCGAACACAAAGAATTCATCATTCAACCGGATGCCGTTTCAATGGTGGAAAAGCTCATCTACCATCTGGATGAGCCCTTCGGCGATTTCTCCATTTTCCCGACGTACCTGGTTTCCAAAATGGCGCGGGAACACGTGACGGTCATTCTGTCGGGCGACGGCGGTGATGAGCTCTTCGGTGGGTACGACACCTACATCGCAGACAAGATGGCGCGCACGTACCGGCAAATTCCCGGATTTATTCGAAAAGGATTGGTGGAACCCTTCGCACGGGCACTGCCTCCCACATCCCAGAAAAAGGGCCTCATCAACAAAATCAAGCGATTCACGGAAGGCGCGGCCTACCCGGATGACCTCCAGCACGTGCGCTGGATGATTTTTCTCTCCGATGTGGACCGGGCACGGCTGTTTTTGCCGGAACATGCGGAAAAATTCGGGGATGGTGCCACGTTTCAATTTATGCGCGATTATTTTTCACAGGCTGCAACCAGTGACCGGCTCAATCAGCAGAGCTTTGTGGATGTGAAAACCTACCTCGTGGACGACATTCTGGTAAAAGTCGACCGCATGAGCATGGCCACATCTCTCGAAGCGCGTGTGCCGTTTCTGGATCACCGGATTGTGGAATTCGCGTTTCGGGTGCCCGGGTCGCTCAAAATCAAAAATGGGGAAACGAAATACATTCTCAAAGAGACCATGCGGGATTTGCTTCCGGAGAAAATTTTGACCCGGGATAAACAGGGATTCAGTATCCCCATCAAAAACTGGATTCGCAACGAACTGAGAGACATGATGCTGGATATCCTCTCGCCGGAAAAGATTCGCCGGGAGGGATTTTTCCAGGTTGACTACATAAATCGTCTTGTGGATGAGCATCTGCGGGGCAAAGAAAATCACAGTCACCGGCTGTGGGCATTGATGATGTTTGAATGGTGGTACGATTTGTACGGAAGGCAATCATGACAAAAGAAACCGATACATTGAAAGTGGACATCGAGTCCCTGTCGCCAAAATTGCAGGAAATTCATCACTACTGGAACGATCACATTCACGATCTGGCCATTGCCAAACATCCGGTGGGAACGCTGGGCTTTTTTGACGATCTGGACGAATATCGATTCGATAAACTGAATTACCTGCCGCGTGTGGTGGACTTTTCGGCCTACAAGGGCAAAAAGCTGCTGGAAATCGGCTGTGGTGTGGGGATCGATCTGGTGCATTTTGCCGAACA
>JAADHR010000048.1 GCA_013151735.1 Calditrichota bacterium
TATCTCCGCAAAAGTATCATTCCCTTTACACGCCAGGTACCATCGACTTGCATCCGGTACACCATCAATCGTCTCAAACGTACGACTAACGTGCAGATTAATGTCCGCGTAAATCCCATTACGTTTTAATTCAGCAATAAATTTTTCCAGGCGATCAAGAGTGACGGGATTCAAATGGCGGGTGCCCTGTCCTCGAATGAAGAGGCTTTCCGTACTCCAATGGTTGTCCATGTGGTGAAACCGTACCAGATTAAAGCCCATTTTCCGCAGCCGCCCTGCCACAAACCAGGCCTTGGATTTGTTCGGGAAGGCCCCCCCGGTCACGGCATTCGTTCCGAAGAACCGAATACGTTTCCCCTGGACTGAAAAATGCCCGTCGGCGTCGATTTCCACAAATGCATCGGGCTGAAGCAGATGGGCCGGGAATGCCGGCAAAAAGCGCTGCGTGGTGGTATCCTGCGGAGGCAGGTAGAATGAAAATCCGCCCGAAAAGTTTTGAGCGGCGGCCTGGCCGCCCAACACCCGGAAGAAAAGAAAAAGAGAAACTGTAGCTGCAATTTTTTTCATATCTGTTTAATCGCTGAGTAAGACTCGTCTATCTCCGCAAAAGTATCATTCCCTTTACACGCCAGGTACCATCGACTTGCATCCGGTAAAAATACCGCCCTGAAGGAACGGGCACATTTCGGCTGTCCGTCCCATCCCAGACCAAGCGATCAAACGCCACCGGATGCACGCCCTTGTAAAGTGTCTTAACCAATTGTCCCGTTAAATTGTAGATTTGAACGGACAGTCTTTCGGGCCGATACAAGACAATCGGGATTTCCGTTTTCCTGTTGAATGGATTGGGATAATTTTGGCCCAGGAATACGCTGGGCTTGACCTGCTCAAAAGAAGATTCCTCCACCCCGTTACTTTTTGGAATGAACTGCACGGCATTAATATTGAAACCGCTCCTAAGAAATTTCAGTACCAGACTGTGCTCGCCTCCCGGAAGGCGAACAGCCGGACTATCCTGCCATTTCCAGCTTTTCCAACCGCCCGTGGCCGAAACGGAAACGGCATCGCCAAGGGCAGACCCGTCAAGCAAAATTTGCAGAGCGCCCCCGCCGTCCGGAGAGGCAACGCGCAGCCGGACGGCGTACGTTCCGGCACTGGCAATTTGAACGGTAAACCGGAGCCATTCCCCGTTGTCAATCCAACCCACGTTGTACGGGAAGGCCTGCGAATCGTTGCTGGGGGAAATATCCACACCGTCGTTCCGGTACGCGCCCCCCAGATTCCCCCATTCTCCGCTCCCGAGGCCCTTCACATTTTCGTACCCGGTATCAAAATAGGCCACATTTTCATCGCCCATATCGTAATTCACGCAGGCAAGGGTTCCGGGAATGGTTTGCTGTTGAAAGGGAAGACTTCGTTCGGCGAAATCTTTCCTGAAAAGTGCATCGATTACATCCGGACGAAACCGGCACTTTTCCAGAGCCAAATTGTCGGCCATGTCAAAAAGGGCCTGTTTGGCCATCTCCTGAGACGGTCTCGGCACCTGCCCCTTCCAATAATTCAGAATGTAGCGATAGCCGGATGTCAGCGGCGCCGAATAGGGACTGGTAATGGTGGCTATTTTTTTGTACGTCCACCAACACCAGCCAATATTATTTTTCTCCATGAGCGACACACACTCGTGAAACCAGGGATTGGAGTTCTCTCCCGATTCCCCCAACCAGAGAGGGACGCGGTAATTGTTCCGGATTTTAAGATACGACGCAATGGATTCCTGCGTAACGGGATTCCAGTATTTGTGAAAGCTGTAGGCCATGTTGGTGTCAAAGGGAGGGGTGAGATCCCGGAAATCGGTAGCGTACCAATTTCCTTCAATAAACAGGAGGTGATTGGGATCCACCTGCCGGATGGCCCGACTTAGACGCAAGTAAAAGGCGCGCAGCTGTGTGTTTGAAACACCGGAGGGTAAAACCGGCTCATTCAGTAAATCGTATCCACCGATCCACTCTTCGTTGGCGTACCGTCGGGCAATTTCCGTCCAGATTTTCACCGTTCTGTCCTGATTGGCCGATTCTGTCCACAGGCGGGCTTCCTGGCCGTCGCTGTCACTGATATTTTGCGCATTTTGTCCGCCCGGAGCACAATGCATATCCAGAATAAGGTACAGGTGATTTTCTTTGCACCATTCCAACACCTGATCCAGCACCTGAAACCCACTCTCCAGAAAAACTCCGGGCTGGTCTTCGGGACTGATCAGCCGGTAATTAAATGGCAATCGAATAGAATTGACTCCCCAGGAGGCAATCTTTTCGATGTCGATTTTTTGGATAAAATTAGCGCGGTATCGGGCAAAAAATTCGTCCGTCGCCTCCGACCCGATTAAATTGAGAATTTTTTGCCGGATCGAGGAAGGCGATCCGAAGCCGGGAATGTGCAGCATGTACCCTTCCGGAACCAACCACCCTCCTAAAGCTATGCCCTTGAGCAGAATTTCATTCCCGCTGGAATCAACAATTTGGGTTCCTTTGGTGTGCAGAAACGCCAGGCAAGGTGTTGACAAACTTAGAAAAAATAAAAGGATGATCCCATTTCGTAGAATTTTCATAATGATCCGGACACTCTATTTGGGTAAACGCAAGTTTCAATCTCTCTAATTTCCCCATCTGTTATTTTGCAATAATTGAACCAGACAGATGAATTGCATTATATGCTTTTTTATTAAGAGGTTACCATTTGGGATGACACTATTTTTATTATCACATTGATAAGTTTCATTATCATTTGGATAAGATGGAAAGAAAAACCCCTCGATCAACTGCCAAAGCGAGATTTGGAGAAATGAGAAATGGCAGATTAAGAAGAATCCTTGGTTCTATTGGAATTTTTGTGGGAATTATTTTAGCGGAGCCTACGAAAAGAAATCTTAAAAATGAGACGTTCCAACCCGTATTTTTTATTATACGGCAAAAAGCATCAGTGAACACAGTGAAAGAAAAAACCTGCTTTTTTATTCCCAAATGGACGCGGTGTAACATCTCATTTAACAGGTATTGGGTAGAATCCGTCCATTTCTAACCCTCCCTCCGGCCCCCTCCCTGAGATCAGGGAGGGGG
>JAADHR010000049.1 GCA_013151735.1 Calditrichota bacterium
CGAAAAAAGATTTCTCTTTAGGGCGCGGTGACAGGCGTTTGGGCAAAGGTTTCCATGAATGATGTAGCCGCAGGCTTTACGCCTGCGGATTATTGGGGATGGGGGATCGCACCCGTAAAGGGTGCGGTTACAGGTTGATTGGGAAACAAGGTACATTTACCCAGAGGGTTTGTGTGATGTAGGCGCAGGCTTTACGCCTGCGGATTTTTGGGACAGAGGATCGCACCCGTAAAGGGTGCGGTTACTTCCAAAAGGCAAAAAATGAATAAATACGCAACCAAAAATACGAGGGTATCAAATGAAAACGACGTATGCAATTCTCCTGGTGTTAACCATGGGTGTGATTCTGGCCTCTTGTGGCAAAAAAGAAAAAGCAAAGACCTTTCCGGTGCTTACATCCGCGCAAATTAAACAAATTCAGGAAAAAATGAAAAGCCTGCCGGATGAGCCTGTGGCAAAGGATGAAGTGGGTGTTATCGAAACCAACTTCGGGACAATTGTCATTGAACTTTATCCTGATGTGGCCCCGCACACCTGTGCCAGTTTTAAAAAATTAGCGAACCACGGATACTTTGATGGGGTTTTATTTCACCGCGTTGTGCCGGGTTTTGTGATTCAGGGAGGGGATATCCTCACCCGCGATGCAGATCCCTCCAATGACGGCACCGGTGGTCCCGGGTATACGCTTCCGGCAGAATTCAGCGACAAACACCATGTTCGGGGGACCGTTTCCATGGCCAGAAAGGCCAACGATGTGAATTCGGCAGGCAGCCAGTTTTTCATCTGCCTTGCCGATTGCCCGAACCTGGATTATCAATACACGATTTTTGGGAAGGTCATTAAAGGCATGGATGTTGTCGATAAAATAGCAGCGGTACCTGTTAAAAATCAACATCCACAGGAAAAAATTATCATGACAAAGGTTCGGGTTGTTAAAAAAAGTGAGCTCAAATGAACGTCAAAAAGGGTAAATGCCTCATGCGAATGGCGCTGTTCCTGGCGTTGACAGGAAGTCTTTTTCTGTTTTCGGGCAACGGCTTTTCAAAGGGCAAAACAGGGCAGTCAAAATATTGGGTGTTTTTTCGGGACAAGGGACACGGGGGGCTGCTCAAGGGACAGCAGGTGGAGGCCCTGGCGCGCGCACATCTTTCGGAACGGGCTGTCCAGCGCCGTCTCAAACGCGGGAGCGGGACCTCTCTGTTTGATTTTACAGATGTGCCGGTTTATCCGGATTATATTCAGCAGATTCGGGCCGCGGGGTTTCGGGTGTGGACGGTTTCAAAATGGCTGAATGCCGTGAGTGTTTTTGCATCTCCGTCGTCGCTTGAGAGACTGCGTTCGTTTCCTTTTGTGAAAACGATTAAACCCGTGAACGTGTTTATTCGGCCGCCTGTCCGACAAAAACCCATTGAAAAGATAAAAGCACCGGTATTTGAAAAGGCGGTTCGTTCGCATTCCCTGCATTACGGTCCGTCATTCGAACAGGATTCTGTGATTCATGTTCCCGAGGTACACGACCTTGGTTACAACGGCTCCGGTGTTTTAATTGGCATGCTGGACACCGGGTTCAACTGGAGGCACCACAAGGCTTTCCAGAATTTGAAAGTGGTTGCTGAATATGATTTCATTCACCACGATTCCATTACCGCCAACGAAGCCAAGGACAGTCTCTATTTTCCCGACAAACCGGGTCAAGATGCGCACGGAACGGAAACCCTTTCGTGCATTGGGGGATTTGCGCCCGGTGAATTGATTGGCCCGGCTTATGGTGCCAGTTTTGCTCTGGCGAAAACGGAATATGTTCCCACAGAAACCCGAATCGAAGAGGACAATTGGGTTGCGGGAATCGAATGGGAAGACAGTCTTGGGGCCGATGTCGTGTCCAGCTCATTGGGATATCTGGATTTTGATAACGGTTTTTCCTACGATCCCAAAACACAATTGGACGGCAATACAGCCGTCACCACAATTGCGGCTGATCTGGCAGCCAAAAAGGGGATTGTTGTGGTGAATTCGGCCGGAAACGAGGGACATTCTCGGCCTACGACACTCATTACTCCGGCCGACGGGGACAGCGTTATTGCGGTGGGAGCGGTTCGAATGGATGGAGAAATTGCCTCGTTCAGCTCCGATGGACCCACATCCGACGGTCGCATCAAACCGGACGTGGTGGCACCGGGTGTGGGGGTTTATGTGGTCTCCCCCTACACAACGGATGGCTTCACGCGTTCCAGCGGGACGTCATTTTCATGTCCGTTAACGGCAGGTGTTTCTGCGTTGATTTTATCGGCTTACCCGGAGTTGAAACCCATGCAGGTTCGGGATGCTTTGCGAAACACGGCAAACAACGCAAAATATCCAAACAATTTGTACGGCTGGGGGTTGATTGATGCGTACAAGGCGCTTCAGTATGCCAAAACAGAGGTGGAGGGGGTTAATGGGTCCGTTATTCCCAAAAAACTGGAGCTGTCTGATGCCTATCCCAATCCCTCGCCCGGTTTTGTGTCTGTTCGTTATGGTCTGCCCCAAGAGACGGATGTTACGATCTCCGTGTACAACATCCTTGGGCAGCGGGTCAAGACGCTATTTCACGGGGATCAATTTGCCGGAGGGAATCACATTGTATCGTGGAATGGACGATCAGAGACGGGTGAGCCGGCTCCTTCCGGAGTGTATTTTCTGGTTTTGAAAACCAATCGTGCCCATGCAACCCAACGAATTTTGTTACTGAGAAAATAAAATAAGGCATTTTTATGGCAAAAAAACCGGTTGTCGCGTTGGTACTCGGCGGTGGCGGAGCCCGCGGCATGGCGCACATCGGCGTGTTAAAGATTCTTGAAGAGGCTCAGATTCCAATTGATCTGATTGTGGGAACGAGTGCCGGTTCACTGGTGGGAGCCATGTACGCAACATCCCAAAATGTTGTGACGCTTATTCGCCGCTTCGAAGAATTCTTACAGAGTAAAACGTACAATCATACGGGCATGCCAAAATTCCTTCAAAAAAAACCCGCTGAAAATTTTTTTGGTCAGGTTGCCACCTACCTGGAGGAACGAATTGTCATTAATCTGGCTTACAGCCGGACGGGTTTGCTTGAACGGCGCCGCCTTCGGGAAGCGGTTGATTTTTTGGTCGATCCGGTGAGTATCCGCGAAACCAAAATTCCTTATGCCGCCGTTGCGGTCGACCTTATTTCGGCAAAAGAACTCATATTTACAGAGGGAAACCTCCAAACGGCTGTTGAGGCGAGTTCCTCGCTGCCGGGATTTTTGCCTCCCCTCAAACAAAATTCCCATGTTCTGGTAGATGGCGCGGTTCTTCACACGGTTCCGGTTATTCCGGCCAAAAAATTGGGGGCTGATTTTATTATTGCCGTCAACGTAAGCCAATCTTTAGACAATGAACCGGAGCTGGATAACGTCATTGATATTCTTTTTCGATCAAATTCAATTACATCGTATCGCTACAGTCGGATGCAAATGAAAGAGGCGGATCTTATTATTCGGCCTGATGTGGGGGATGTCCACTGGTCGAATTTTTCCCGGTTCAATGAGTTGATCGAGAAGGGGGAGGAGGTGGCCCGCAAAGCCGTTCCCGTTATTCGCCAAAAAATGCAAAAGAAATTCCAGTTTGGTTACCGATGGTTTCGGGGAAAAAGGGAAACCATCTGGATTGATAATAAGGGTGTTCGTGTTTATCAGGTGGAGGATTAAGCGGTGGAAATCTCAGGAATGCTTTCCCCGGATATGATTTTTCTGGATATTCCCGGAAAAACCAAAGAAGAGGTGATCCGTGAACTGGTTAACCGGATTACAGAAAAAAAAGCAGTCTTAAAAAATCCCGATCAGTTTTATGAAGAAGTGTTGGAGCGCGAACGATTAGGAAGTACCGGAATCGGAGAGGGAGTGGCTATTCCGCATGCCAGAACAGACAATGTGGGGAAGATGATTGTTGTTTTTGCCCGAACAAGAGACGCCATTGATTTTAAT
Organism: Calditrichota bacterium; assembly: GCA_013151735.1. NCBI lineage: Bacteria > Pseudomonadati > Calditrichota > Calditrichota bacterium. The sequence goes on from JAADHR010000049.1 coordinate 3,990, forward strand.
TCCGATGACAAGCGTCCGGTACGGCTGCTTTTTATGATCGCCGTTCCGGTCAGGGGATTGAAATCGTACCTGACCACGTTAGCCAAAATCTCACGCATTGTCCGGCAGGAGAAGGTGCGGCGTATGTTATTGGAAGCATCCTCTCCGGAGGATGTGATCCGTGTCATTCAAATGGCGGAAAAGGAAATTTCAAGTTAATTATCCGGCAGATAAAGGGCAACAAGTTTGGCGAATCATAATTTACGAATTTTGACCTGGGGGGCGCTTTTTATTACATTGGGAATCCTTCTGCCGATTCTTTTTCATCTTTTTGGCTTGGGTCCCGTTTTTTTGCCGATGTTCATCCCCATTCTGACGGCTGGTTTTTTGATGCCTCCGGCCAGTGCCATTTTTATTGGGGTCAGCACACCCATCCTGTCTTTTCTCATCACGCACATGCCGCCTGTAATTATCCTTCCGCTCATGATCATTGAGGGACTTTTTCTGGGAGGCATCCCGGCCGTTTTTTATGGAAAATTAAAGTGGAATTTCTGGCTCGTTCTTTTAGCAGCCCTGATCTTTGACCGGATTTTGTTGGGAATGATGGTCCTTTTACTGGCGCCGGTTTTTCATTTGCCTTCTCGACTTTCGTCCATTTACATGGTCGTGCAGGGCTTTCCCGGCATTTTGCTCAATCTGTTTGTGGTTTCTGTTTTTGTGAAGCTGCTGAAATTCACCGATGCGGGCAGGCTTTAGTTTTTCTTAACAGCAAAAAAGATTCGAATCAAAAAATACACATTCCCTTTTTAAGAGCCCTTTTGGATAATCGAAGGGTTTTTTTATGACAAAAAAAATTTGCCAATGGGCTTAAGTAAGTGTTTTTCTATTGACAGAAAGGGTTTGAATCCTTATTTTATTCTAAAGAAAAAAATAATAAGATTAGATTTCATTTTATATAGTATATAATATAGTTTTTCAAAAAAGCACAGCACGATTCAATTAATTTCTGCTGGTACGGGTCTGCCTAACAGGCTTTTGTTATGCAAATATATTAAAGGGTGCCTCATTCCCCGCCAAAACACAGCGGGAACATTCCCAGAACTCGCAGCGGCAGATTAAATTAAAATAAATCATGGAGGATCCTATGAAAACAATCAAAATTTGGGGCATGGCCGTGTTTGTCATGCTCATTTTTAGTTATGGCGTATTGGCATCCGAACATCCCAAAATTCCTCTTCTGGATGAGCAGGGGAATAATGTGATTGAAATGGCCAAAAAGCAGGGACAGAAGTTGGTGCTTAACGGAGTTACCTATTACAAAGGGGCTCCATACAGCTCCGAGCAAACCTGCGGCGCCTGCCACGATGTAAAGGCCATTACAAAGGCGTACCATTTTCAAATAGGGGCAACTGAGGTCAGTGATGACTGGGGTGAAAAGCATCCTCAATATCACGACAAATACTTGACCTCCCCCGGTCAGTATGGCTTCTGGTGACCGCCCTCCTATCGCCAGTTGGCGAGAAAACACAATACTTCTCAATTAACCTTCGATATTGGCACACCTGAAGAGGTTTTTACCTGCGCCTCGTGTCATCCGGGGGGTGGCCCCTATGAATACGATCGCAATGGCAAGCGTCTGGATCAAACGAATCCGAACAAAGTGCCCCCATTAGACGGAGATTATTACAGCTACACCACAAAAGAGACGTCTCAGGGAACCTGGGGAAAGCCCCACAAATTTGACTGGCGAAAAACGGGTTCTCTTGAAGTGGATTGTATGATTTGCCATTTGGATCCGGATGCCAAACGTATCTCGGATGCGACTGGCGTAAAACCGATGGCATACAATCCTCGGATCCGAATCTTTGCCAAACGAAAACTGGGAAAAGTTACGGCTGTTTCTCTGGGAATTTACCCTGGCCCGGGCTGGCAATCAGCTTTCACGTACTCCGATCCCCTGTCGCGCAGTAAAATCACATTTGAAAAGGACAAATATTATGTCGATTTGGACAATCCCATGGCGGATGCCCGAAATTATATGCGCGCGCCCTATGTGGAAGGTCAGGGGTTTAATTACGTTGGGTTAAGGGCAAAACGCCAGTTCTTGGGCCATTATTTCCGGTGGGCGCCCTCTGCAGGTCTGATGGGCTGGGATAATAATCAGGATGGTTACCCGATTACCTATCTGAAATTGGTCAAACACAAGGGTAAATTTGTTCCGGAAGTCTATTATGAGGCCAGTGAATTTGATAATGACAATGAAATATCGGTTCCGATGCTGAGTTCAAAAGAGACAGAAAACGGCCAAAATAAATGGACGCGCGTGTGTGCCCAGTGTCATGTGGGTGTGAAAGACCCGATTAATGGAAGTTTTCAGGTGCGAACCTGGGGTATGGGCATGAAAGCCGATATTGTGAAGCGCGGAGAAATCTGGAATCTAAATCCTCAATCGGAAAAGGATCCCGGATACGACGTTCATGGCGCTGCCGGACTGGAATGCACCAGCTGCCATGCCCGAACGAAGCCAGACTCGGTAGAATGGGATGATTATGTGGTCAATCCTGATCACAACTTTCTTAAAGGCAATGATTCCGGTAATGCCGTTCGCAATGATCTGGATAACCACCCGTCCCCGAAAAATTGTACCTATTGTCACATTCAGGAAGAAGTCGGTCCCAATCCTCATGAAGCGCATGCCAAAGTTTTCGGGAGTTCGGCCTGGGTGCATATGAATAAGATTGCCTGTGAAACCTGTCATATACCTCATGTGCGCTATTGGACGTTTCGGTCCTTTGATTACAGCCTCGGATTTCAATTCGATTACGATAACCGCCATTTTCCAAAACCGGATGGCGGAATGATGAACGTTATGCTTCCACCCTATTATGGGCCGATTCCCTTTTATGGAATGGGCAATATCAATTGGTTGGTCGGGCATCGGGATACGGATGCGTTTGCAACGGACAAATTGGCTCCTGTCGCATATATGATTCCCGGGCAGCCGAATGATCTCTATGGAATGATGTATCAGAAAATGACGGGACAAAAGGGTTTTGATTGGGAACCGGTGCTTTATTATTGGAAAGGAACCCATGGCAACCAAATCATGATCGGTAATCCCATTACGGTTACAACCTGGTTTGATAAGACGATGGAGAAAATCCTTTATCCGCGTGAAATGAATGCTGCGGTGCGAGGTATTTTCCGGGATAAAAGTGGCCGCAGTTACGCGCAACTTATTACGAATGACCGCATTTATGACAAAACCGGTTTTATGGGACATCCGGATATGAGACCGGAGGTGAGTACGCTGGATGATATCCGGAAGGTAAGAAAAGCCCTTATTGTTGTTTTGAAGAAGGAGGGCGAAAAGAACCCGAATCCGGTGCTGTATATTGCGGCGCACTATTTTAAGGTGTCTCACAATGTATTGCCGGCCGATCAGGCACTGGGGGCGAACGGTACCTGTACCGCCTGCCATGGCAAGAATGGACGGGTTGAAGATCGGATTATTACATTCACTCCCAATAGTATACAAGGATTCAATCAGGGGGTGAAAGAAGGATTGATTAAGATCGATCCGGAAATCAGTTATGTAAAACCGGTTGATCTGGATAAAGATGGGAAGCCCGATGTTCTGGGTGCATCTGAAAAGAGCATTCTCAAAGTTACGAAAGAACATCTGGAACGCGAATCTGAGAAATAGTAGAGAATCAAAATAATTACCCAAAGAAAAAGCCCCTTTTTACAAAAAGGGGCTTTTTTGTCTGGAAATTTTAATTAATATTCAATAACTTTAAAGATAATCCTATCTCAGTTAAGACTCTGGAGTTCTGAGTTCATTTCAAAATAAATGAAGGAGGGCGTATGTTACCGGAATTTAAAAATCAGGCCTACCTGGACTTTTCCATTCCCGAAAATAGAAGAAGAATGGAGGAGGAACTGGAAAAAGCAGAGGCCAATTTCGGGAAAGAATATGATCTTTACATCGGCGGTCGTTGGATGAAAGCTCCGGAGAGATTTGAGTCGCGAAATCCAAGCGACAAAGATCAGATAATCGGTGTTTTTCAAAAAGCCTCATCAAAGGAGGTCGATCAGGCGATTGCGGCCGGGTTAAAGGCGTTTGAATCGTGGAAATGGGTTCCTGCGAAGGAACGCGCGGCCGTCCTTCTGCGAGCCTCTCAAATTATGCAGAGAAGGCGGATTGAAATCGATGCCTGGATGGTTTTGGAAGAGGGTAAGAATTGGCTGGAAGCCGATGCGGATGTTGCAGAAGCCATCGATTTTTTGGAATTTTATGCCCGCGAAATGCTGCGCTACGGATCCCCTCAACCGGTTACCCCGGTTCCGGGAGAGTTTCCTGAATTATTTTATATTCCGCTGGGAATGGGGGCGGTTATTCCTCCCTGGAATTTCCCCATGGCCATTCTTGCAGGGATGACCAGTGCAGCCATTGTAACCGGGAATACGGTACTTTTAAAACCGGCCAGCGATGCCCCCAAGATGGGACATATTTTTACGGAAATTATGATTGAAGCGGGATTACCGGCAGGTGTTCTGAATTATGTTACAGGCGGCGGCGCCTCTATTGGCGATTATATTGTGAAGCATCCCAAAATTCGATTCATTTCCTTTACCGGTTCCCGGGATGTGGGCTTGCGGATCAATGAACTGGCTGCCAAACATCAGGAGGGACAGCTCTGGATTAAGCGCGTCGTGGCGGAAATGGGCGGAAAGGATGCCATTGTTGTGGACGCCGAAACGGATCTGGAAAAGGCGGCCGCGGCAACCATCGCGTCGGCTTATGGATTCCAGGGTCAAAAATGTTCGGCCGCTTCGCGGGTTATTGTTCACCGGGATGTTTACGATCGCTTCGTGGATTTACTGGTTCAAAAGGCCTCGAAAATTACGGTTGGCCCCGTTAAGGATGTCAAAAATTATATGGGACCTGTGATCAATCAGGCTGCTCTGGAAAAGGTGTTATATTATGTGGACATTGGGAAAAAAGAGGGGACACTTGTTTACGGAGGCAAGAAGATTGATGGAAATGGTTTTTTTGTCGAACCTACTATCATCAAAGATGTTTCCAGAGACTCTCGCGTGGCGCAGGAGGAAATATTCGGTCCCGTTTTGGCGGTTATTAAGGCGAATGATTTTGATGATGCCATCGACATTGCCAATAGTACGGAATATGGCCTAACCGGGGCTGTGTGGAGTGTAAACCGGGATCACATTTTAAAAGCAAAAAATGAATTTCACGTAGGTAATCTGTACATTAATCGGAAATGCACCGGCGCATTGGTGGGCGGCCATCCATTTGGCGGTTTTAATATGTCTGGTACAGATTCAAAGGCCGGCGGCCGCGATTATTTGCTATTATTTTTGCAGGCAAAATCTGTTTCTGAAAAATTGGATTATTAAAAATCCACTCTCATTCACGGGCTGTCCTCTTTGAGGGGATAGCCCTAATGTCATTCTTGGGAAATATGCAAGAAAATCCGTTCTATCTGGTTATTGCAGGAAATATTGGCGTCGGTAAAACGACACTGACACATATTATTGAGGAAAAGTTAGGCTGGACGCCCTATTACGAAAAGGTTGTCGAAAACCCCTACCTGGCCCTTTTTTATCAAAATATGGAGCGATGGGGATTTCATTCTCAAATATTTTTCCTGACCCATCGGTTTAAGGCCCATCTGGAATTTCAAAATGCACGCTCACCCATTGTACAGGACAGAAGTATTTTTGAGGATGCAGAGGTTTTTGCTGAAAACCTCTATCAACAGGGCCTCATGCAAAAACAGGATTATGCCACGTATCGCGATCTTTACGAAGCTATTATTCAATCCATCCGGTCCCCGGATCTTATCCTTTATCTGAAGGCTTCTCCATGGACGTTACTTACCCGAATTCGAAAACGGTGGAGAGATGTCGAACGCAATATCGATAAGGAATATTTATTTCAACTTAATCTAAGATATGAATACTGGATCCGAAAAATTGAATCGGAAATACCTGTTCTAATTGTAGAAACGGATCAAAAAGATTTTGTTGAAAATGTCGAATGGCGGGATGAAGTTTTGGCCACAATTCTGGAACACTATCGTTCACATTTGAAGACAAATCAATACTAAAATTGTAATTAAAAGAAAAATTTATTGAATTTACTTGATGAATCAGTTATATTCTAAAAATAATTTTTAGGTGCCCAAAATGCAAAAATTCTGGTTTAAGGTGATGAACGTTTCCTTGAAAAAGATGTGTTTTTTTGTGCTGTTTTTTTCCATGTTGTTTTTTTGGGGAAATGTAAACCCATCCTATGGACAAATTTCGATTAATGGAGGGCGCGGTCTTTTCCGAATTACATCGGCAGAAACGGTTAGCCCGGGAAATTTGTACATTAGCTCTTTTGGAAGCGCCTATTTGAAAAAATCGGATGGATCGCTGGCCAAAGACTACCACATGAGCGTGGTTTTTACATACGGTATTTATTCGCATTTGGAGCTGGATACCCGTTTTGTGGCTTATCAAGATGATCAATCACACATTTGGGGGCCGATAGGCAACACGCAGGTTGGTCTGAAACTGCAAATTCCAATCGAAAGCCGTTATATTGCTTTGGGGGTGGGAAGCAAGGTCATCTTCCCGACGGCACCCAATCAGGATGTTCCTTATGAAGCCTTTTCAGCCGATGGGGTGGCGTGGACACCTGAGGCATACGCCACGTTTGATTTAACGGATATCATTGATTATCCGTTGAAATTTTATGCAAATGGTGGCTATATGGATCACAAGTTGTTTGATGGCATGTTTTCCAATAAAATAGATGAAACCTATCTGAATGCGGGTTTGAAATTCCCCATTAAAAATACCATATTTTACTGGGAACTGGATTCTCGCCAGTTTATTCATCGAATGGATGAGATCGCCTTTGGAGAAAACTGGATCTATTCCAATCAGGGTTTGGTCTTTGTGGGGCCGTACAATCTGATTATGAATGTGTCATTGGATTGGAATTTGACGAAAGATGACCCGGCAACGGCCTATCACCCCAAAGAATACGCCCGCTGGAAATTGTGGCTGGGTGTGACACGGTATATTTCTCTGAAAAAATATGCGACTCAGGCTTTGGATCGGCGGCGGAGACAAAAAGAGAAAATGGCCCTGATGAAGCAGCAAGAGGAATTGCAAAAACAACGCAGTAAAGCGAGTGAAGAGATTTCACGCATGCAGGAAATGTTGAAAAGACCGAAGAAAAAAGAAAATCCAAACAAATAAATTGGTACTTATGAAAAAAGTAATTATAGCGATTGGTTTTATTTTTGTGATGTCTCAAATGGCAATGGGAACCGTTCGGAGTAGTACCCTTTCGCAAAAGGAGCTTGACCGGGCGGCAACCAAGGTTTACAAAACGGCTCTGGATCAAATGAAAACGGGCAATTACTGGAAGGCCGCCCAGAACCTGATTGTCATTACCGATTACTACAGCGATTATAAAAATCTTGATGCGGTTTTGTACAATCTGGGAACCTGCCTTTTCCATCTTGAACTTTACAATGCTGCTGAAAAAATTTATGTCTATTTGATTAAAAATTATTTGGATTCCCCTTATGTGGCAAATGCCGTCTATGGCCTGGAACGGGTCTACTATACAGATCGGATGTATAACAAAGCGTTGACCTATTTTCAAGTCATTACGGAAAAATTTCCCACCATGAATGAAATGGATGGGGCGTATTACTATGCTGGACAAAGCTATTTTTATCTGAATGATTATACGCAATCCATTCTTACGCTAAAACGGGTCTCTTCCAAAAGCTCATTCAGGGGGTATGCCCTTTATACCATGGGGCTTGGCTATCTAAAAAAAAAAATATCGATAAGGCCATTGAGTCATTCGAATATATCCTGAATTTACCCAAAATTTATACGGATATAAATGCTTTACGGGAACGAGTCCGGTTGGTTATTGGTCTAACCTATTTTGAATTGAAAGACTATTCGCGGTCCATTCGTTTTTTGAAAAAAGTTTCACCGAGAAGTGCAGAATATGGAAAGGCTTTGTTGGGGTTGGCTTGGGGATATATAAAATCCAAAGAATACCAAAATGCAGTTCCGCCTCTTGAGATCTTTTTAAAGAGATATCCCCATAGTGAATATATACCAGAAGTTTATCTGTTATTGGGACAGGCCAATTTAAAACTTCACCTTTATGACAAGTCTATCTTCTATTTTAATAAAATATTGGAACGATTTCCGAATAACAAAAAAAATGAGCAGGAAATCCGGTCAATAGCCGAAAATATTGATAAAGAACAGAAACAGATAAAAAATATTCAGGTCAATTTGTTGCTTTTGGAGACGCGTCTGTTAAATACCATACAATTGACGACGCCCAAAAAGTATATTCCAAAATTTATGTTTGAAGAAAAAAAGAAGTTGGAGAAAAAGCGCCGCCTGTTATTGCGGGAGATTATTTTAGAGAGAAATGAATACAGAAACCTACAAGATCAAATTCAGCAATTGAAGTTGGTCTATGAAAAGAGAGATAAGGACTGGCGCAGTTATGCAGAATATGGTATTTCTAGAGCCCTCTATTTGAAAGAACGGGAGCAATAATCATGAAACGGATTTCATATCTGATCATTGGCCTATTTCTTAGCCTGTTTTTACTATCCAGGGGGAATGCTCAAGAGAAAAACAAGCTGCAGTCTGTAGACCAGGCCATCCAGAGAATGCATTTATCCGTTAATGATTTGAGCCTTACAGAATTGGAAAAGGCTATCAAGAAAAATGAGGAGCTGCTTCTCAAATACCCCAATAGCGAATTTACCCCCAACATTCTTTTCCAGCTTTCAGAACTTTATATTAAAAAATCACGGTTAGATTTTGGCCGAAAGATGTCGGAATACGAAAAGCAGTTAAAGGATTTTGACGCGGGGAAAACGGCCATCGAACCTACCATACCACGGATCAATTTTAATGACGCCCTTCATTATTTGCAGGAACTGGAAAACCAGTATCCTTATATCAGTTTTATTGACAAGATTCTCTATCGGATGGCGCTTTGCTATCAGGAAGAGAATAATCTGGTTAAGAGTCAGGAGTATTTCGATAAACTGGTTTCACAAACCCCCAACAGTCCTCTGGTTGCCGAATCCTATTTCCGTTTGGCCGAACACTATTTTGATGACGGAAAATATGAAAATGCCATTCGGTACTACTCAAAATTAGTCAAAAAAAACATGTGGAATAATACCTTTTTCGACATGTCCCTGTATAAATTGGGGTGGACCTATTACAAACTGAACAAGTATCCTGAAGCCATTAGTAATTTTATGTATTTGTTAAAGGACATTGAAACGCAACAGCGATTGCAATCACAATATTTGGATCGCTCATCGGCCGATTTGATTGATGAAGCGTTGCAGTATATTGCCATCAGTTTCAGTGAATTCGGGGGGCCGGAAAAGGCCAAAAATTTTCTTCTCTCTCTGGGGGACAATCGATATGACGATGAGATCCTGAAGCGATTGGGAAATATTTATAAAAAGCAGGACCGGTTGGAACAGGCTATTGCAACGTATCGCATTCTCCTAAAGACCTTTCCGGATGTTCCGTATGCGCCTGATATTCAATTGAATATTGTGGCCTGTTACAAGCAGCTTTGGGATCCCCAAAAGGCCAATGAGGAGCAGGAAAATCTCGTAAAAAATTATGGCCTGGAAAGCAAGTGGTACCAGGAAACGAAAAATGATTCCGTTCGAAATCATGCCCGTCAGGTGGTACGGGATGCCCTTTATAATGTGGGTATTTTTCATCAACTTCAAGCCAGAGAAGCCGGCGGGGATAAAGAGGAATATCGCAAAGCGATTGAATGGTACAATCGTTTTCTGGAAGATTTTAAGGACGACCCGGGTGCGTACAAGGTTTTATATTTTATGGCCGAATGTGAATACCAGATTGGCGATTACGAAAGTGCCGCAGAAAATTACAGCCAGATTGCCCACGATACCTCCAATACCGAGTATCTGGAAGATGCCGCCTATAATACCATTCTGAGTTATCTTAAGGCGGCTGAAAATTACTCGGATGGTAACCCGGTTGTTTTTGAGGTTCCCGGGTTTTTGACCAAAAAGGATACCGTGCGCATTGAGGTGAAGAATCTTCCGATGAAACAATTCATTTTGGCATCTCTGGAATTCCCTCATCTGGTGAAGGACGGCCCGCGAACGGTTGAAGTCTTGCTGAAACTGGCCGATGAACTCAGCAAAATTCAGCGCTATGACCTTGCCCGGGCGGCCTACTTAACCATTATCAATAATTATCCGGAGAGCGACTACTACGGCACAACCATGATGCTGGTGGCGCAGTCCTATTTTAAAGAGGAAGATTACAGCCGTGCCGAAAAATGGTACCAATCGGTTTTGACCGCTCTTCCCGATTCCTCGAAACTGGTGGCCAAAGCAAAGGGCATGGTGGCTTCCTCGCATTACAAATTGGCGGAGAAATTGCGGGAATCGGGTAAGCCCATGCAGGCAGCTAAAGAATACGCTACCGCAGCGCTCAAATATCCAAACTCCACAATTGCCGAAATGGCCCTTGTCCAGGCGGGGAAACAATTCGAGGCTATTGGAGACACGGTGAGTGCCGCACAAATCTACGAAAAATTTCTTGAAAAATATCCCGATTCCAGATTATTGGATAAAGTAGCCGTCACGGCAGCAGCTTATCGGGAAAAAATGAAGCAGTGGGATAAAGCCGCCTCCGATTATCTGAAATTGGTCGAAGTCAATTCGCCCCTGAAAGCAAAGGCCCTGTATTTCGCGGCGAATTGCTACTACAAACAGAAAAACTGGAACAAGGCCATTGATCTTTTTTCAAAATATATTACCATCTTTGATAATTACAACCACTATGTAGAGGCCCTTTTAAGGATGGGAGAGGGGTATTATGACCTGTCCCAGCCGAAGATGGCTTTGACGTTTTTGAATAAAGCCCTCACGGTGTACAACGATCACAAGACCGAGAATATTAACCCGTATTATGTAGCCAATGCCTCGTTTCTGATTGGCGAAATCCATTTTCAGCAATATGCAGCCATTGAAATTACGTCCGATTTTGCCAAAAGCTTGGGAGCCAAGAAGAAATATCTGAAAATCTGCCTGCAGGATTACAAACGAACCATTGATTTTCGGGTGGCGGAATGGGTTACAGCTTCTTACTATGAAATTGGGCGTGCGTGGGAAGAATTTGCCAATGCCATGATCAATTCTCCCCTTCCGGCAAACCTTTCCACGGAGGAAGTGGCAGCGTACCAGTTAAAACTGAACGAGGCGGCGGCTCCGCTTCTTAAAAAAGCGGCAAAATATTTTCAGGCCAATTTGAAACAAGCCAAAAAGAATCATATTGATAATATTTGGATCAAAAAAAGCCAGAACCGCTTTGCCAGTTTAACGCAAAAGGGAGTGAAGGCCGAATGAAAAAGATAATCCGACGTGTGGGCATTGCTGTTCTCTTACTCGTTTTGATGTCGGCTGTTTCGATGGCCCAGCAAAAGACCAAACAAAAACAGGGGAAAACAACCAAGAGCAAAACAGCGGGAATTTCGCAGGAAGCAAAAAAACTCTTCCTGGATAAAATTGAAATTAAGGGGTGGATTGCCAAACCCCAGATGGTCTATATTATTCCCGGAACGGATCCCAAAGTGGACGATATCGTGATTGACCGATCGTTCATCGATGAGATAATGAAACCACTCGACAAAGATACATTCGAAAGAAAATACAATAAAAAACAGGAAATGCTCATCCCGTGGTAGGTTCTGTAAGAATAGGAGGATAAATTTTGGACGCAGTTATTGCTTTCTTCAAAAACGGCGGTACATTCATGTACATTATCCTGGCAATTGGCCTCTGGGGAATTGCCATTATTGTGGAACGGTTTATTGTGATCTATTTTGTGAACCGGATCGACAGCAAAGGATTTACCAACCAGATTGTGCATCTTATTCGTGAAAATAAAATTGATAAGGCCCTCTCGCTCTGCGATCGCTCAAAAGCGGCTCTGCCACGGATTGTGAGAGCCGGTTTGGAGGAGGCCGATTCGGCCCAGGAAGATATCCAGAATGCCATAGAATTGCGTGCCCTGACCGTTTTTCCAAAACTGGAAAAACGCACAGGCTATTTGTCGATGGCGGCCAATGTGGCTACACTGTTAGGCCTTTTGGGAACAATTTGGGGATTGATTGAATCGTTTCAGGCCGTTGCGCATGCAGATGCTTCCCAGAAAGCGGCCCTGTTAACAGGCGGTATTGCACTGGCACTCAACACGACGGCTTTTGGTTTGATTGTCGCCATCCCCATCATGTTCTTTTACTCGATTTTGTTGGAAAAAACAAACGAAGTAATTGATGAAATCAATGAAAATGTTGGAATTATTTTTCAGGCGTTGGCGCGGCGGACTCGAAACGGCAAGTAGGGTGATTTTGTTATGAATCTCAGACGAACAATTGGCAAAGAACGCCGGTCGGAAGATGCCGATGTCAATATTACACCGATCATGAATGTGTTTGTGATTTTGATCCCGTTTTTGCTGCTAACGGCCTCCTTTGTTAAAATTGCCATTATCGATTTTTCACTGCCCTCAGCCGAACAATCCTCAGCCAACACCATTAATGCTAATGACCTAAAAGAGCTGACGGTTCTGGTGGTGTCTATTGACAAAAAGGGCTTTCAGGTTAAGACATCTGAAAAAAAACTGCCGTTTGTGAAAAAAATAAACGGCAAATTCGACTACGCAGGACTTAAAAATCGGCTAAACTGGGTGAAAAAGAAATACCCAAAACTGGAAGATGTGATCATTTCGCCGGACGCAACAATCAAATACGACACCATCGTAAAGGTAATGGATACATGTCGTGAAACAGGTTTTCCGAACTTTTCGATTTCAGGGTAACAATGAATCAGGCCTTTTCCAAAAAAAGTATTCTCAGTCGAAAGCGGAGAAAAAACGGAATTTTTACGCTTCGCTTGACGTCCATGATTGACATGTTCACAATCTTGCTTGTTTTTTTGCTGAAAAATTACACCACCGAAAATCAGGTGCCGGTCATGGCAAATGATCTGCGGCTGCCATCGTCCACGGCCCAGAAGATTCCTGAAACAGCGTCTGTGGTAGGCCTTACCCGGCAGTGGGTTTTGCTTGACGGGAAAAAGATGGCCCGTGTGAGCGATGTGCTCAAGTCGGATAATTTGCTCATTAAGAATCTTTTTCTGGAATTACGGGCAAAACGCTTAATCTCCGAGCGGCTGGCTTCTTACGACTCCAAGATGAAATTCCGGGGGGAGATTACGATCCAGGGAGATAAAGACCTTCCTTTTCAATTGTTGAAGAAAGTGATGTATACGTGTGGCCAGGTGGGTTACAATAATATGCAGCTGGCTGTTATTAAAAAAGAATAAAAAGGCAGAAGAAATTTACCGAACGGATGAAGCATAAATCAGGTGTTCTACACATAAAGGTTGAAGACCAGGATGGCCCACGCGAATTTTATTTGAGATCGAATAAAAAGTACCGCGTCGGACACGATACCTCAAACGATCTGACCATCTACGGCGACCACGTTCCCAAAAGACTTGCTCTTTTTGAGGGAAAGGGGGATCATTTTGTCTTGAATGTGGATGCTTTCATGGACGGGCAAATCTCCAACGATCATTCGTCATTAAACATCCAGGACCTGATTGACCACGATCTTCTTCCTCAAAAAAGAAACATCTACGAAATCCCCATTAAGTTTGATAAGAGGGGTTGGGTTAAAGTTGGCCCCACGCGTTTTGAATTTGATTTTAACAGCGCCGCAAATGAAGTGGATGATTCGGTCCACTACTGGAATTTTTCCAGGCGCTATTTGCATGGGATAACGAATGATCTTCCCTACAAAATTATTGTCTTGCTTTTCATTGTTTTGGGAACCTTCTGGTCGGTAAAGGTTTACCATGCCAAACCCATTGTTGAGAAAAAATTTAGTCTTGAAAGGGTTACACGGCGCGTGGCCCGATTTATTATTGCTCCCAAAAAGCCTAAAGCGATTCGGCCGAAAAGCAAAATAGGGGTTGCCAGTTCAAAAGAAACGCCGTCAAAAAAAACAAAATCCTCAAAATCCTCTTCACCGGAGGCCAAGAAGCAGGCTGCATTTGAGGCGGCAAAAAAGGCCGTTGTGAAAAAGGGACTGCTGGGCCTGATTGCAGGTAAAGGAAAATCCGGTAAGGGAGGAACCGTTGTTGATGCGCTCATTGATAAGGGCCTGGTACGGGAATTGGACAACGAGCTGCAGTCGGGAAAAGATTTGCAGGTCGAATTGCCCTCGTTGGAGGACAATGGGGGGGATCTGAGCGATATTTTGTCATCCGATACCCCATCTGTGGATAATTTGATTACAAACGATCAGGTGCAGGAAAGCTTCAATCTGAAGGAAAAGGGTGGCGTTAATCTGGAGGAAATGAGCGCCCTCTCCGGAGACACGGAGGCAGTCGGGCACAGAAGTCAGCAGTCCATACGGGACGTGATTGTTTCGTATATGGGGCGCATTACCTACGTCTACAACAAGTATCTGAAAACCAATCCTGATCTTGGGGGAAAGATTGTGATTGAGATCAAAATTGCCGCATCCGGCGAAGTGTTGGATGCCCGAATTGTTTCATCCTCAATGAACAGTCCGGCTTTTGAAAATGAATTGCTGCAAGTGGTCCGGCACATCAAATTTAAGCCCATTCCTGAAGGTGTTGTAACGGTCGAAAATCCCTTTGTTTTTTCCCGAAGTGACCGCTGAGGTCTGGCAGTCACCATTCCCGCACCTTTTTCCCGCCAGAACGGCACCCATCCTCCAAAATAAATTCCTGGCGTAATTAACTTAATTCAAAAATAATATGTTATCTTTCACACACCCAAACAAATTTCCCTTGCAAAATTACGGCGAGTTTGCTAATTTAAAATAGTAAAATTCTTGCGTTGAACCTGTACCTCACGGAGAAACGATATGCGGCTATTTTATCTTTTGCGGGATCAGAAGCACACAATCGGCGTTGAACTGGAAAAAGGTATGGTGGATTTTTCCGCCGCTCTTCAAACCTATTTTTTCATGAAACACAACCGGTTAATGTACCGCCTCGATTCTCCCTTCGATCTGATTCAGGCCGGACTTTTGGATGAAGATTTTATGCTCCGGATTTTTGACTATCTGGAATCTCATGATTTGTGGAATCCGTTTATCATAACAGATACCTATAAAATTCTTCCCCCGGTTCCTCAAACCGGAAAAATCATTTGTCTCGGACGGAACTACGCGGCCCACGCCAAAGAGAGCGGAAGTGAAGTGCCCACGGAGCCGATTCTTTTTGTAAAAACAAAATCCACGGTTATCGGGCAGGAGGAAAAAATCCTGCTGCCGAAAGACGTGGGGCGTGTCGATCACGAAATTGAATTGGCCGTTGTAATCGGCAAAAGGGCCGCACAGGTATCCAGGGCCGCCGCTTTTGAGTTTATTGCCGGATTTACTATTTTGAATGACGTGACGGCGCGTGCCATGCAGAAACAGGATATTGACGCGCGAAAACCCTGGTACCGCTCAAAAAATTTTGACACATTTGGCCCCATGGGGCCCTGTCTGGTTACTTCAAAGGAAATTGGCCGTCCAATTGAACTGGATTTGACCCTCCGTGTGAATGGAGAGATTCGGCAGCACTCAAATACAAGAAATATGATTTTTGATATTCCCACGCTCATCGAGTACATTTCGCAGTGGATTACGCTGGAACCCGGCGATCTGATCTCCACAGGAACGCCTGAAGGTATCAGTGAGCTTCACCCGGGTGATATTGTAGAGGCGGAAATCGAAAAGATTGGCATCCTCAGGAATTTTGTTGCTTCACGTGATCAAATAGGGAGACCGCATGAATCTGGAGCTTGAGAACAAAGTCGCCATTGTCGGGGGATCCAGTAAGGGATTGGGAAAGGCCATTGCCTTGCGGCTGGCCGAAGAAGGGGCCTCGGTAACGATTTGTGCCCGGGGAGAAGACGCTTTGTTGAAGACCCAGGACGAAATCCAGAAAAAAACAGGGCAAGACATTCTGGCTGTTCAGGCCGATCTTTCGAAGAAAGAAGAGGTTTCCGTCGTTGTAGAAAAGACACTGGAGACCTTTTCGAGGGTCGATATTTTGGTAACCAATGCCGGAGGGCCGCCGCCTCTGTTTTTTATGGAAATTTCCGATGAGCAGTGGGAAGCGTATTTGCAGGTAAGCCTGATGAGCGCTATCCGGTTGATTCGCCTGGTACTGCCCCACATGGTCAAACAGAATTGGGGGCGAATTCTTAATTTGACCTCTGTTTCGGTAAAACAGCCCATTGATAATCTGATTTTATCCAACACGGCGCGGCTGGGTATTGTTGGACTGGCTCGTACACTTGCGAATCAATACGCCAAAAACAATATTACAATCAACAATGTGGCCCCCGGATATGTTCTGACGGATCGGGTCCGCCAATTATTTGAGGCAAAAGCACAGCAGGAAAAGCGGTCGCTTGAAGACGTAACCCGGGAGATCACAAAGCAGATTCCCATGGGCCGGTTAGGTAAGCCAGAAGAGATTGGCGATATTTTTGCCTTTTTGGCTTCGGAGCGCGCGGGGTACATCACAGGTGTCACCCTGCAAGTGGACGGGGGTTTTGTAAAATCATCGTTATAAGAAGCACAGGTGGTTGTCTCCTCAAACTCAGGGGGGAACAACCGGGACAGCCCGGGCAGAGGGTCTTGTATCTGAAATGGGCCGTTTTTGCCCTCCGGAATTTTTCCGGAAATCTAACCTCCTAAAGGAGTCATCAGTCCGTGAGCCGGATACTTTACGGAATTCATCCGATTCAAATGGCCATCGATGCCGAAGAGCCAATCGAAAAGATCATGGTTTCAAAATCGGCCCGGGGTCCCCGGGTGGGACAACTCATTTCGCGGGCCCGGAAAAAGGAGATTCCGGTTCAATATGTTGCTCCGGATGTGATTAAAAAAAAGGCTGAATCCAAGGCCAGCCAGGGAATTTTGGCCTGGGTGGCGGAGGTACGCTGGTATTCTCTGGAAGATTTACTGGATAAATTGCAATCGGAGTCAGCCCCCTTATTCTTGCTGATTCTGGATCAAATTGAAGATCCCCACAATCTGGGTGCCATTGCCCGTTCAGCCGAAGCCTTCGGGGCTCACGGATTGATTGTACCTCAGCGCCGGTCGGCTCCGCTGTCGGGGACGGCCTCAAAGGCAGCCGCCGGTGCGCTTGAGATTTTGCCGATCGCGCGGGTGAAAAATCTGAACCGGGCGATTGAGATGCTTCAGGCCAACGGGATCCGGGTCATCGGAACAGACGAAAAGGGCGAAATGCCCGTGTGGCAGGCCGCTCTTACGAATTCGGTCGCCATTGTGATCGGCAATGAAGGAAAGGGAATGCGCCGCCTTGTTCGAGAGAAATGCGACGAGCGGGTTCAAATTCCTCTTCGGGGGAAAACCCCCTCATTAAATGCATCTGTCGCTGCAGGAATTGTGTGTTACGAAGTCTTTAAACAACGTGTAATAAAAGGGTCGATCAAATGAAAACGTTTACGACAACCCCGGGTCGTTTTTATCGCTTTTTTCCCATGTCCGTAACGGTAATTTCCGTGCGGTACAAAAATAAGGACAATCTGATGCCGGCTGTTTGGAATTCTCCCCTTTCGTTTGATCCTCCTCTGTTTGGCGTTTCAATTTCTCCGAAACGCTTTACACATGAATTAGTAAAATTAGCCGGAGAATTCACAGCCAATTTTTTTGATTATGCCTATAGTCACAAAATTGCGGAGTGTGGCAGTGTGTCGGGGCGGGAAATTGACAAATATGAAAAATTCGGACTCACAAAAGAAGACTCTCAACTGGTGAAGTCGCCCATCGTAAAAGAAGCCTATTGTTCGTTGGAGTGCATTTTGGAACGGGTCGAGGCTTACGGAGATCATGATTGGTTTGTTGGAAAAATCCTGGGCATTCACTATGAAGAAGACGTCTACGATGAAGGCGGGCTGCTTAAACTGGATACCATTCGTCCGGCGATGTACATGGGGGCCGACACCTATTTTACGGCAGATCCCAAAAGCAAAATTTTGATTCCCAGGAAGTGAGGTCACTCCAAAAGCTGCGCACGGCCCAGCCGGTATGAATTGAACTTCATGGGGGTTCATTTTGTGAAATTCGGGGGAGGAGGCTTTTGGGAGCAGACATAAAAATAAAAAACTCTTTTGAAGAAAGGAGTGAAAACCCGATGTCAGCAATGGAAGGAAGGCGGATTCGGAAACCTGCTGTGGCAGGGACATTTTATCCGGACAACCCTACCGTTCTAAAGGAACAGATTGATTTTTTTCTTGAAAACCTTGAAGAGCGTGAAATTGAGGGGGATATTTACGGTATCATTTCACCCCATGCCGGGTACATGTATTCCGGGCAGGTAGCCGCTGCGGGATACAAACAGCTGCTGGGGCGGGATTACGATGTGGTTCTGGTCATTTCTCCCAGTCACCGGGAGTATTTCAAGGGGGTATCTGCCTTTTGCGGCGAGGCATACGAAACACCCCTGGGTCTTATCCCCGTTGCGGAGGATTTATGCCGGCGTCTAACCGAACAATCCGAACTGCTGTTTGATTCCTGGACAGGGCATCGGGAAGAACACGCGCTGGAGGTTCAATTGCCGTTTCTTCAGCGGATTTTAGGGGAGTTCCGGCTGATCCCTTTGGTGATGGGAGATCAAAACTACGATGACGCGGTGGAAGTGGGGGAAGCCATTGCCAGAATTCTCCGCCACGAGAAGGCTCTTGTGGTTGCCAGCTCTGATTTATCCCATTATTATCCGGCAGCCGTTGCCGAAAAAATGGATGCCCGGGTCATTCGTCACGTCTCCAATTTCGATTACGAAAGTCTGTGGGATGACATCGAAATGAGACGTGCGGAAGCCTGCGGTGCGGGTCCGATTGTTTCGGCTATGGTGGCAACAAAAAAAATGAGTGCAAACAAAAGCGAGGTCCTGCTGTACCGTCACTCGGGCCATGTAACCGGAGATGACAGTGCCGTTGTCGGATATCTGTCGGCGGTCATGTATCGCGTCTAATAAGGATAAAGATGATATGAAAAAGAAAGCGTTCGGTGAAAAAGTACTTCGTCTTGTGATAACGCCCGTGCTTTTGGCGCTGTTTTCAGTCGGGGCACAGGCGCAATCAGTGGGATTGTCGTTTTACACGGTATCGCCCGATCAGGGGAAATCAGGCAAACTTTATTTGAATTATGACACCAATTACGGGGTTCGGGCTATTCGTCCGTTTGGTGAGGACGGTGTGGAACAACGGGCCGGAGTTGTTTATGGAATCACCTCCAATTTAAGCCTGCTTGGAGTGGCCGGTGCTTTGATTGATCGAAATTCTGCCGTTCATGCCGGATCGGTGCAGTTGGAACTCATGCAGAAAATTCTTTCACAGAAGGATCACTTTGTGAACCTGGCCGCCAGTGTGGGCTTTTTACGGGAATATCTTGGGACAAATGTCCTCATGGCCCGGCTGGCACTGGGCCGCGATTTTGGACGGTTCAATCTTCGGGGAAATGCTGTTTTTGAAAAACCCTTCGCCAAGAATCGCGATCCAATGGACGTGATTACAACGGCCGCCGTTGGCTACCGGATATTCCCCTGGCTCTGGGGAGGGATTGACGCTGTCGGAGAGGATCTGGAAGGCTTTTTTGAACCGGATGAAGCAGAGGGAGGTGCAAAACTGATGGTCGGTCCGACCGTGCAGATGCACTTTTCCAGCAAGATGCAAATGCGCCTGGGTGCCGGACCGATTTTTTATCTGACAAAAAGTACTCCCATTAGCGAGGCGCCTCGATATCTTCCACCCGGGAAAAGCGGATACACCATTCGCGTATCGATGATTTATGGAATTTAAGGTGATTCCATAAAAAGGAGGTGATGAAATGTCAAAAAAAGCGGGTGTCGATCTCGGATTAACGGATGAAGAAAAACTCTATTTGCTCCGATTAGCGCGGGACGTTATTTCGAAAAAGGTGAAGGGGATAAATGTTACTATCCCGGAGCCCCCCACTGAGAGATTGCATGAGAAACGCGGTGCCTTTGTGACGTTAAATGAAATGGGTCAGCTTCGGGGCTGCATCGGCTACATTGAAGCCATAAAACCGCTTTATTTGACCATTGCTGAAATGGCTGAATCGGCCGCGTTCCGTGATCCCCGCTTTCCACCCGTAACGGCTGATGAAGTCCCGAACCTGGAAATTGAGATTTCGGTGCTCACGCCGCTTCGCCCCATTGAGTCGATTGACGAAATTCAGGTAGGGCGGCACGGACTCTTGGTGCGCCAGGGGTTTTATCAGGGATTGCTCCTGCCGCAGGTTGCAACGGATTACGGCTGGGATCGGGAAACGTTTTTGACCCAAACCTGTCATAAGGCCGGGTTGCCCGGAAATTGCTGGAAGGAACCGGAAACAGAAATCCTGATTTTTTCAGCGGATATCTTCAGTGAGAAGGATTTCAATGAGAAACAGTAGATTGTCCCATCCCCCGGCCGGAGAATGAGACGAAAGGTTTTCTCATCCGATTGGGTTTGGAAATACGGGTTTCCGATAGATCCTCAAAAGCAAGGAGGATAAAAACACTCGATAAAAGGAGATTCAGGTGATAGTACTAAATTCGCTGGAGGAAAAGGAATACCAAAAAATATTTGAAGCGGCTGTTAAGATGATCGAAGAGCGCCGGAAAATCGATCCGTCGTTTTCGATAAAGGATCTGGAACGCCTCTTGCGGACCGAATATGAAGTGGAAGGAAATGATCAGTTTGGCCGCGGTAGGGTTTTCGAACTGGAACTGTCTGCGACAATTGCGGCTCACGAGTTTGTACTCGCAAAATGGAAAAAGGAAAGCGATAATTCGCATCAATGAATAAAATTGAAATAGGGAGGTAATAACATGGAACTGTGGCAATGTTCAGTTTGCGGTTATATTGCAGATGAGGAAGCTCCTGAAGTGTGTCCCAAATGTGGTGCTCCCCGGGAAAAATTTGAAAAGCTGGAGAAAAGTCGAACGGATTTGGTGGAGCGCGCTCGATACACGAATTCGCTCCACCAGGAATTATTTTCAATTCTTGGAAATGCTCTGGATGTGGCTGAAGAAGGAATTGAAGATAACCTTGATCCGGGGTGCCTGGATATTTTTCAGAAGGCCAAAAAGCACGCAACCGAATTGCGGCAAATGATTCTGGCCGAGATTCAAACCCACATCAACAAAGGGAAATGGGGCTAAAATCCGATTCACATGTCCTCCTCTGAGATACTCGGAGGAGGATTTTTTTTCATAAGTTTCACCCTGTTTTGTTATCTTCATAATATCCGCATTCTAAGTTGAATCTATTCACAGTATTTAGTATATTCTTAGGGTTTTTAGGATCTTACATCCAAAGAATTCCGAAACTAATATCCATTATTTTCGTATTGTATTTAGTGTCGAAATAAAAGCCGATACGTTCTTGGATTCCAGGCATTATGGCGACATTGCCGCTGGGGCAAAGCCTGCGATTACACTGTAATAAATAACCGCACCCTTTAGGGGTACGGTCGTTCTTGGATAAGTCAAACCAAAAATCAGGTCTTCTCTATGTCTTATTGTGTTCTTACGGCCGATATTCATCAGTCACGCCTGGTGGCCAACCGCCAAGAGCTTCAAGATCAAATAGAGGCATCTCTTCAAACCGTTAACCAAACCTTTGCATCCTCGATTGGCGTTCCCTTTACAATTACACTGGGTGATGAGTGGCAAGGGATTGTTCAAACGTTGTCTGCGGCATATGAAATTGCGGTTTATTTTATTGAAACGTTTCATCCTGTCCGGTTGGCTATCGGCATTGGAGAAGGAAAGATTGAAACAGCGTGGCGCCAACGCTCGTCTGAAATGGACGGGGAAGCCTTTCATCGGTCGCGAAATGCCCTTGAAGAGGCACGGCGAAAAAATCGGAGAATCCGGTTTGCAACTTCTCGTACCCATGAAGATGTCCTTCTAAATGCGATTACATTTCTTCTCCAAATTCAGCGAGAAAGCTGGACGGAAAAACAATTCAAAAAATTTTCTGTGTACAGAAAGTTCAGAAATACGATCAAAACCGCGGAAGCGATCGGTGTTTCCCAATCGGACATTCATCAGACGTTAACCGCCATTCAGGCCGATGGTTATCTTGAAGCGGAAGAAGATTTACTATATTACCTGAAGAATTATAAGTAATAATACTTATAATAAGCATACTATAAGTTAAATAGCTTATAGTTTTTAAATTATAAGTAATAATGCTGAGACAATGATTACATTTTATGAAAAAATTGGTTTTGTAACAGCAGGGTATCTTGTTGCACTGTTCGGTGTGGATTTTTTCATTCTGATTGTTCTTAAAGCTCTGTTGCGGCGAGAGGTGGATAATGTGTTTCGGAAAATGTCTGAAATTCGCCTGAAAGGGGTTAGCCGCTATATTGGTTGGGTGGAGCGTTTTTTCATTTTAACCTTGGTGCTGGTAGGGAGCTATGCCGGAATCGGGTTTGTGCTTGCGGCGAAGAGTATTTTGCGTTTGGGTAAAGAGGAAAAATTTATTGAGTACGTTCTTTTGGGAACCATGCTCAGCTTTTCACTGGCCCTTGTTATTGGATTGTTTTTACGATATTTATTGGGACTATCGGTGTTTCAATAGGATTTGGATTTTTTCCGAATATTACATTTTGCAAGAATAGAATTAGCGAAAGGAGTTTGCCAATGCCCGATCCAATTGTTCATGAGAAGATTCAACAAGCCTCTGAGATTTTGAAGGAGAAAGGAATTGACGCGTGGCTTGTTTTCGTGCGGGAATCGGCTGCCATGGCCGACCCAACACTGGAAATGGTTTTAGGGACAGGCTGTACCTGGCAATCGGCATTTTTTATTACGGCTGCCGGTGATACAATTGCCATTGTCGGGAGTTTGGATGCGGCGAATATCGAAGGCACGGGCACCTACAGGGAAATAATCGGTTACACCGCTTCAATTCGGGACGATTTATTGAAGACCCTTAATAAAATAAATCCACAAAAAATCGCCATAAATTATTCGAAAAATGATTACATGTCAGATGGCTTGACTCATGGAATGTTTTTATTGCTGCAGGATTATTTGCAGGGAACCCCGTTTATCAATCGCCTGGTATCTTCGGAATCCGTTGTGTCGTCTTTGAGGGGACGGAAATCTCCCACGGAATTGAAACGGATTCAGGAAGCCATTCGGATTACGGAAGAAATTTACGATAAAGTAACCGGTTTTTTGCATCCCGGACAGAGCGAAAAAGAGATTGCCGCATTTATTAAAAATGAGTTTGATGCCTACGGGGTCGAACCCGCCTGGGATCCGATCATGTGTCCCTCGGTGTTTACAGGTCCCGAAACGGCCGGTGCCCATTTTGGGCCGACAGATCGGAAAACAGAAAAGGGACACATTATTAACATGGATTTTGGGGTGAAAAAGGACGACTACTGTTCCGATATGCAGCGGACCTGGTATTTTTTGAGAGACGGAGAAACAAAAGCTCCGGAGAATGTACAAAAGGGATTCGATGTGTTGCGCGATTCCATTCAGTTGGCGGCAAAGGCCATTAAACCGGGAATGGCCGGTTGGGAAATCGACAAAGTGGCACGGGATCACATCGTGCAAAATGGATTTGAAGAATATCCGCATGCACTTGGCCACCAGGTGGGCCGGCTGGCGCACGATGGCGGAGGATTATTGGCCCCCCAATGGGATCGGTACGGCGAGTTACCCTTCCAGCCGATTGAAGTGGGACAGGTGTACACCCTTGAGCCCCGCCTGACGGTAGAGGGCCATGGGGTCGTGACCATGGAAGAAATCATTGTTGTGCGGGAAAATGGCGCCGAGTTTTTGAGTCATCCGCAGACGGAGTTGTGGCTGATTGGGTGAGGAAAATGCTTTTGGGGCTTTCACCATAAAGAATTATGCTGAGATGACACAAAAAACTGTGTAGGATTGAACAATCACCACAATTTATTTTGGGGACCCTTGTTACAAAGAGGAGCCTAAAAAACCAAACCATGGCCACGGTCCAATGTGGCGAAAAAGAATAGGCTTAAACACGGGAGGATTTCATGCGAAAAAAAATACTGTTAGTTGTGGGAATCAGTGTATTAATGTGGGGAATGGCATTCGCTGGTACCCAGCAAAAAGCGGCACCGGAGGTGATTCAAAAACTAAAAGCGGCAGGGGATTTGAAAACCTATCCGGATGCAAATTCCATCATTGTTTTCGATTCCACCACGTATCACTACAAAGCGAATGGACTGTACAGCAATTATCAGCATGCGCTGGTGAAAATCCTGACCAATCAGGGAAAGAAGGCAAATGGAGAAGCCCATTTTCCATACTTCCGAAAATATGATAAAATTTCAATTGAAATGGCTCGCGTGATCAAACCCGATGGTTCTGTTATCCCGGTTCCGGAGGATAAAATTACGGATATTACCAGCGGCTCGGCGGTAGCCATGAATATTTATGAACCGGATATGCGGGAGAAGGTGGTCACTTTTCAGGGCCTGGAGGTGGGAGATGCCATTGAATATCGGGTTACGGATGTGTCCCATCAGGCGCCCATGGAAAATCACTTTGATGCGGTTGAACTGTTTCAGGGGATGTCCCCGATTGTGGAGCGTGTGTTTCAAATAACGGGTCCCGTGGAGAAGCCTCTTCACTACATTGTGAAACGCGGAAAGGTCGATTTCTCAAAAGTGGAAAAGAACGGGCAAATCACCTACACGTGGAAGGTAAAGAATGTGCCGCGAATCATCCCGGAACCCGGCATGCCGGCTTTACCGGATGTGGTGACCAAATTAGTGGCATCCACCACCACATCCTGGAAGGATATTTCCCGCTGGTATTTTAATCTGACAGAGCCCAGACTGGCTTTGAATGATTCCATTCGAGCAGAGGTCAAACAATTAACCGCCGGAAAGACGGACTGGAATCAGAAGGCCCTGGCTATTTATCATTTTGTTGCGCAGAAGATTCGTTACATGGGATTGTCCATTGGCAAGAAAGCCGGTTTTCAGCCCCATCCGGTGACCCAAACCTACAAGATGCGTTACGGTGTTTGCAAGGATGTGGCAGCTCTGATGGTGGCGATGTGCCGCGAGGCGGGAATCAAGGCGGATATTGTTCTCACCAATCCGTCCATCCAAACAGACGCCGAAATTCCGAATATCAATTTTAATCATGCCATCGTCGCATTGCAAGACTCCTCGGGAAAATTTGTTTATGCGGATCCGACGGTTGAAGATTGCCCCACATTATTGCCCTCCACGGAAGCCGATCAGGCCGTATTGGTGGCTACCAAAAAGGGCGAGGATTTGCAGTACACTCCCTATTCGCCTCCCGAAGATAATATGGGCATTATTCACGGGATATCCTCCCTTTCAAAAGACGGAACACTTACGGGACAGATTATCTTCGACACGAAGGGCATTTACGATCTGGCGTTCCGGGGATTCTCGAAACGTATGCCTCCCATGCAGTTAAAAATGATCTGGCAGCAGGTGTTGCAGGGCGTGTACCCGGGTGCCAAATTGGTTGATTTCAGCATGTCAGATGTAAATGATTTGTACAAACCGTTTCAAATGAAGCTTTCCTACACGATTGACGGGTATGCCATGAAGGCCGGAAAATATGTCCTGGTAAAGTCGCCTGTTGCAACCGGTGGATTTGAATTGATATCCAGAAGCATTTTTCGGTCGGCCAGTTTGCCCAGCCGAACCTACCCGCTTCGAATTGGGACGACATTTGGTTCGCTGGAAGAAGAGGACATGACCCTTCCGGAGGGTGTTTGGGTGAAGGCAGTGCCGAATCCTGAGAAACTGGATCAGAAACCTGTTTATTACGGCGTAGGTTACACCGTATCCAAGGATGCATCCGGGAAAAATGTAGTTCACTTTAAGAAAAAACTGTTGGTTGAGAAGAAGGTGCTTTCACCAAAAGAATATCTTGTTCTTAAAAAGGCACTTCAGGCGAAACAAAAAACCGGACGCGGCGAAATTATTTACATGGCAAAATAATCCCTTTCGAAAGAATGATGTTAAGGAGGCACAAATGAAATTTCTATATAAACTATTTGGAGCACTGCTGTTGGGATTGTGCATCAGTACATTCGCAAGCGCACAGCATCGCTATTCTGAAGCGGAGGTGAAAAGTCTGATCGAAAATGCGCCCAGCTCGGTGGATTATCCGCAGGCAAGTGCCGTTATTTTGCTCAGCCAAAAAATACTCACCATTCACAAGGACGGAAGTTCTACATTGGATGAGCATTTACTCATCAAAATTTTGAAACATCGCGGAAAACAAAAGTACGGAGATCAGAAGCGAAAATACAATGCCAAATCCGACAGCATTCAGGTGATTCGCGCCGTTACCTACAAGCCCGGCGGCAAGGTGATTGCCGTGGAATCCAAGGCCATTAACGACATTACACCGCTTGAACTAACCAGTGCGTCCGTTTATGCAAACATTCAGGAAAAGGTTATTTCGTTTCCGGCTCTCAGCCCCAACGCGGTCATGGAGCTAAAACTCCGGAAAGTTTCAAAAGCCCCCAAGGATTCCACAGACCGCCATTATTGGGGAATGGTTGGGTTTCAAACGAACGATCCCATTTTGCGAAAGGAATTTGTCCTGATCGTTCCCAAAAGCCAGGATGCCAATTTCACCTTTTTGCACAAAAATGTGAAGCCCGAGCAGACCACTTTTGGGGATGATCGGTATGTTTACAACTGGCGCGTCGAAAAATCCCCTCAAATCATCACCGAGCCCAATATGCCACCCTTCGAGGATTTTATTCCGTTGCTGGTTTTTTCCTCGGAAAAACAGTGGCCTGCTGTTGGGAAATGGCTTGGCACCAAATTCTTTAAGCATGTGGTTGTTACGGATTCTATCCGGAAACAGGTGAAGGACCTGATCAAGGGAAATCAGACGGAAGATGAAAAAATCCGGAATATTTTTCTTTTTGTCGCACAAAAAATCCGAAACGTGTACTTGCAGCTGGGTCTGGCCGGCTATGAACCGCACGATGCGGATTCGGTGTTGGCAAACCGCTACGGCGACTCCCGGGATAAATCCGTTCTTCTGGTGACCCTTTTAAAGGCCGCCGGTATTACGGCCTATCCGGCATTTGTTAATGCCGAACCCCTTCCGCTGGTTAAATCCGTTCCCACACCCAAACAGTTCGATCAAATCTATGTGGCCGTTCCCCGGAAAAACGGGGAAACACTCTGGCTTGATCCCTTTGCTGACGATACCCGTTACCCCTATTTTATCGGCGGGCAGGGGAACACCTCTCTGGTGGTGGCTCCACAAAAATCATTTTTATGGAAAGTGAAAAAATTCGCACCGGAGTACAATCTCTCCGACAGCCAGTTAAATTGCCAGCTTGACAAAGAGGGTTCTGCAAAAACCGAGATTACATCCCGATTAAACGGGTATTTTGATATGCGGGCCCGATCATCGTTAAAGGATCAAACTCCCAAAGAAATTCAACAATATTTTCTGAAGATGGCCAATGCCATGGGAGAAGGGTCCAAAGAAATTTCCCACAGTCTGAGTAATTTGAAAAATCTGGTGGAGCCTGCGGTGATTCGGCAGGTAGTTAAAACGCCCGACCTGGGGATTGTTGAAGGAAATATGATGATTTTCCGCGTTCCCCGCGTTCCGTACGGATTCGTACACAATCCCTTTTTCCCCAGCCTTGAAAAGCGAAAGTTTGATTTTGAAATTGGCTCGACCATGAAAATCGTTTTGAAGGGCGACATCACCCTTCCACAGGGCTATAAAGTGGCATACGTACCAGAACCTTTTTCAATAGAAAACAGTTACGGCTCCTGGGCCATTCACTTTTCAACGATGAAATCGGGAAAAATTCACTACACGTACTCGTATATTTTGAAAAAGATGCGGGTTCCAATTCGTGATTACCCGGAATTCAAAAAGGCTTTTGACGATTTTTCCAGGCCTCAAAATCGTTTGATTTTGCTGGAAAAGAAATAATAATAAGCACGACTCCGGACAGAAATGAAAGCGACTGCGTAGGCCAACAGATTTTGTTGGCCTACTTTAATTTAAACAGGATAAAAAATGACGCGAACAAAAAACCATTATTATGACGGTTGGTTCTATCGAAAGTACATTGATCCCAATCTTGAAGAAGTCAGACAAATCATTGCCGGGCAACTGCCCGAAAATTGTTCCACGATTGACATTGGCTGCGGCACGGGTGCCCTTGTCTTCTCTCTGGCGGATAAATGCCGGCGACTTGTGGGCGTGGAGCTTTCGCCCCGAATGTTGAAATTTGCCAGTCAACAAAAGGAGCAGTTGGGGCTAAATCAGGTGGATTTTGTGCTGGGAAATGCCTCCCGGTTGCCTCAGTTCAGGGATAAGGAATTTGACGTAGCCGTTACCTCAATGGTACTCCACGAAATGCCGGCTGGCCTTCGGGGGGCGGTTATTCTGGAAATGGTACGTGTGGCAAAAGAGGTTATTCTGGCGGATTATGCCATTCCGCAGCCGAAAAATCTTTCCGGTTACACCACGTTTCCGGTTGAGTTCGTAGCCGGTCTGTCCCATTTTAAGGGATTTCTGTCCTTCTACAAAAACGGGGGATTACCGGGTTTGTTGAAATCAGTGGGACTTACCAGTGCCTATTCCACTCTCAACACCGCCGGAACCATCCAGATTGTGAAAATAACCAACCATCCTGCCCGCGGCTGAACGCAGTTTACTCGGTTCTACCGGAATTTTTATGTCGTAAGTCCCCGACACCTTTTGTCCGGAGATTTAATGCCGATCCAAAGAACCGACTCGTCGGCAATCCTCTCTTTCACCTTGCGAATGATCCAAAATCCAAAATTTTTGTATTATTTAAAACACTATTTCAGTCACAAAAAACAGGAGTGTCGTGTGTACGAAGGGTTAACCGAAGAACAGATTGTTGAATTGATTGCAGAAGAACTGCGGGTTCTCCCGGTTCAGGTTAAAAACACCGTGGAATTGTTGGACGACGGCAACACCGTGCCGTTTATTGCGCGGTACCGAAAAGAGGTCACGGGTAAGCTGGATGAAGAGCAAATCCGGGACATTCAGATGCGGGTGAATTATTTTCGTATTTTGGAGGAGCGAAAGCAGACGGTTCTAAAAACGATCGACGAACAGGGCAAGCTTACCCCGGAACTCCGGGAGAAAATCGTCCGTTCGCGAAAATTGCAGGAAGTGGAAGACCTTTATCTGCCCTACAAACCAAAGCGAAAAACCCGCGCCACAATGGCCAGAGCGAAGGGATTGGAACCGCTTGCCCAACTTATTTGGGAACAGAAGATTGAGGAAGGTACACCGGAAGAGTATGCCGAGCCGTATGTCAGCGAGGAAAAAGATGTTCCTTCCGTTGACGAGGCGTTGCAGGGTGCCCGGGATATTGTAGCGGAAATGATTTCGGACAGTGCCGATTTCCGTCAGTTGGTGCGAAAATTCGTTTTGGATACCGGACTGCTTGTGAGCGAAGGGAAAACCGACGCGCGCGCCGAGTATGAAATGTACGCCGATTACAAGGAGCTTCTCAAGCGCATCCGTCCGCACCGGATTCTGGCCATGAACCGCGGGGAAAAAGAAGGAAAACTCCGGGTCAAAATTGAGGTGGAGGACGACTCCGTTTTGCGAAAATTGGAGCTTATGATTGTTCGAAACCCACAGTCTGTTTTTGTCGAACACCTGCGTACGGCCGTTACCGATGCCTACTACCGGCTGATTTTTCCGGCAATTGAGCGGGAAGTCCGGAGTCTTCTCACCGAAAAGGCGGAGGACCATGCCATTCAGGTGTTTGCCAAAAATCTTCGCAATCTGCTCATGCAGCCGCCCATCGCAGGGAAAATCATTATGGGCATTGATCCCGGCTACCGCACCGGCTGCAAAGTGGCCGTGATTGATGAAACCGGTAAATACCTGGAGGGAAACACCATTTTCCCGCACCCGCCCCAAAATCAATGGGACAAGGCGAAGGGCATTCTATTGGACTTAATTAACAAGCACTATGTGGACGTCATTGCGATCGGCAACGGCACCGCTTCCCGTGAAACCGAGCAGCTGGTGGCCGAGCTCATTCAAGAAAAGGTTCCGGACGTGCGGTACGTCATTGTGAGCGAAGCCGGAGCGTCCGTGTATTCTGCTTCTCCGCTGGCTCGGAAGGAATTTCCCGATTTGGAAGCCAGCATGCGGGGCAATATTTCCATTGCCCGCCGCCTTTTGGATCCCTTGGCGGAACTGGTGAAAATTGATCCCAAGTCCATTGGGGTAGGATTGTATCAGCACGATGTAAATCAAAAAAAATTGGCCGATTCCCTGCAAACCGTGGTGGAATCGGTGGTGAATTATGTGGGGGTGGATGTGAATACGGCTTCCCCGGCCCTGCTCAAATATGTTTCCGGGCTGAACGGCAAGCTGGCGGAAACTATTGTCGCCCATCGTGATACACATGGGGCGTTTAAAAATCGCCAGGACTTGTTGGACGTGAAGGGAATGGGGGCCAAGAGTTTTGAGCAGAGCGCCGGATTTTTGAGAATCCGGGGGGGAAACAATTGGCTGGACAATACGGCCATTCACCCGGAGTCTTACGAATCGACTCAAAAGCTTCTGAATGTGCTGGGTTTGGATTGGGAAGTGGTGCGCGCAAACGGCCAGATTGTACGCCGAAAAATTGAAGAAAAGAATCTGGCCTTCGAGGAGTTGGCCGCAAAAATCGGTGTGGGTGAATATACGCTGATGGACATTCTGGAGAATCTGGAAAAGCCGGGACGTGATCCGCGAACGGAAGTCCCTCCGCCCATCTTCCGCAGTGACGTGCTGAAAATGGAGGATTTAAAGGAAGGAATGATTTTGAAGGGGACAGTGCGAAATGTGGTGGATTTTGGAGCCTTTGTAGACATCGGTGTCAAGCAGGATGGCCTGGTGCACCGGAGCGAAATGGGACGCCGCGTTAAAGATCCCATGGACGTTCTTTCCGTGGGGGACGTCATCGATGTGCGGGTCCTGAAAGTGGACCTGGAACGACAACGCGTGGCATTGAGCTTGAATCTGGAAGGGTAAGATCAACCGGCGTTGGAATTGACGGAATGGTGCAGAGGAGTTCCTTTTTTAACGAGGGTTGCAGCTTTAAGCCGGAATATCGGGAAATAAAAAAACAAAATTATTTTCTTGTTTTAATAACTATGAAACGTTGGAATGTATTTCGGAGTTTAAAAAATCGGTTGGGCTGTTATCCAATAAAAAAGAAGAAAAGATAAGGAAAGAAAAAATGGATGAGGACATCGACGGCTATTATTTGGATGACGGAACAAAAATTGATCCCAATTTAATTCCCAAACCGGGATTGTGTTTGACGTGTAAAAAAGACGATGATCCCGCCGAAGAGATCCTGTGTACGCTCACGCGAATCGATGAACGGGATGACTCGGAGTTTGTCTGCTACAGCTACGAGCCCAAATCCAAACAGGGCTTTGCGTGAGATTTTCAGGAAGGCTTTTTGATTCACAATGAAAGAATAAAGCGAGTGCATGGTAATCCTCCAAAAAAGGCGGGGGGATTTTTTCATCCGAAACGAAAACAAGAAAGGAGGGCACGATGAAACGAAGGCGCAGTTTTCATTGGAATCAATCGGGAATAGCAGCAGGTGTAGTCGCCGTGTTCCTGCTGGCGGCAGTGGCAGGATGTGGACATAAAGCATCAGAAAGCAAACAGGCAGCCATTCCGGGTTCAAAACAACGGATAGCTGAGCTTAAATCAAAAAGACAAGAGGCCCTTCTAAAAGTCACCGGTATTTCCCGAGACACCCTGAAGGCGAAAATCTATGCAGAGAAGAAAAAACAACAACAGGCCGGGAAGAAAAAACATGTTCAAGAAGCCTTACAAAGCATTCAGGAAACGGAGAATGCCATTGATCTGATCAAAAAAGGAAAAACCCAGGCGGCTATGGATACGCTGGCCAAAACGGTGGGTAAACTGGAATTACTGCTTACCCGGTATCCCAGTGACAGCTTGATTTTGGCCGACAGTTATGAGCAAACCATCAATCTCGCAACCAATTTAAAAAGCGCCAAATGGGCACACGAACAGGTGAAAAAGTGGGTGGCTCAGGATGAGCTTCAAAATGCCCGCCGTCTTCTGGATAATATGGTCAGCGAAATTCGTATAACATCGGTTTATCTGCCCATAAAAACGTATCCGGCTGCGATTAAGAAAGCCGCGAAATTATTGGACGAAGGAAAAACCAAGGACGCACAGGCGGTGTTGGAGGAGGCTTTAACCACACTGGTGATTGAGGAACGATCGATCCCCATTCCCATAATCAGTGCCATTGCGCTAACGGATGCCGCTTCAGTGATGGCGGATTCTTCCAAAGACAAGGCAGTGGAATTGCTGAAGAATGCGCGCGTGCAGTTGGAATTGGCTAAAGAATTGGGCTATCATCCTCACGATAAAATTTATAAGGTGCTGGACAAAGAAATTAAATCCCTGATGTCCAGTCTGAAAAAAGGTAAAAAAACAAAAGGTGTTTTTCAAGATCTCCACAAGAAGTTAAGAAAATTTAAAGAGAAATTTTAACGTGTGCCAGATTTTTCAGAAAATGTGAAAAGGTAAAAATTGAACATCCGGGTCTTAAAATGATCCTGCCTGGTTGTTTTTCAATTCCCCCCAATTTGGGGGGAATTTTTTTGGAAAAATGGCAGCCAGCCGACCAATTTCCAGAAAATTTTGAGTGGATTATTTCATCCATTTCGCTTAATTTATGGTGGGAGTTTTAAAAAATAAGAATAAAAACAATAGAAAAGGATCTTAACGATGCGTGAAATACCCTATGTTCAACCCCAACCCTTGAGCGCTGTTCAGGAAAATGCCTTGTTGCGTTCCGTTTACAATTGGATGCTGCTGGGATTGTTTATTTCAGGTGCGGTAGCCTACGTCACGGCTCATAGTGCCGGCCTCCAACAGCTTATTTTTGGCAATTCCATCATGATCTGGGTCTTGCTTCTGGGTGAATTGGGATTGGTTTTTGCTATTTCAGGTGGGATTAGCCGGATGTCAGCTTCTACGGCCTCCGGGTTGTTTCTCTTGTTCTCATTCATCAACGGTCTTACCCTGTCGTCTATTTTTCTGATTTACACCTCTTCATCCCTTGCCACCACTTTTTTCATCACAGGATTGACCTTTGGCGCAACCAGCTTTTATGGATACGTAACCAAAACCAATCTTTCTTCGATAGGGAACTATCTGTTTATGGGGCTTATCGGAATCATTATCGCATCGGTAGTTAATATTTTTATGAGAAATTCAATGTTGGATCTGGTCATTTCTTATGTTGGGATTCTGATATTTGTCGGGTTAACGGCATACGACACGCAGAAAATTCGCCGTCTGGGGGAAACCGTGCGACAGTCGGATACCGAACAATTTGGAAAAATCGCGATACTTGGAGCGTTGTCTCTCTATCTGGATTTTGTGAACCTGTTCCTGATGTTTTTGCGAATTTTTGGACGGGGAGAGGAATGAAATCGTCCGTAAAAGCCTTAACAAAGTGAGGAAGTTATGGTTGCCCAAAAGCAATTAGCCGAAGAGAAATTGGACATCAAGGAATTGATCGCCATGGGTGTGGGCGGAATGGTTGGCGGGGGAATCTTTTCTGTTTTGGGACTTTCTGTGGGGATGGCCGGACACGCAGCGCCCATTGCATTTTCTATTGGGGGCATCATTGCCCTTCTCACCGGACATTCGTACGCCCGCCTGGGACTGGCTTTTCAGTCTGACGGGGGAAGTTTCACCTACATGGAAAAAAGTGTCAAAAGTGAAAACCTCGCGGCGATTGGCGGCTGGTTGCTGCTGGTGGGGTACATTGGTACCCTGGCCCTTTATGCCTATACCTTTGGCGTATATGGGGCGGCGATGTCGGGGGCAACGGTTCATACTCTTGCGGTTAAACACTTTCTTGAAAGCTTTATATTACTCTTATTTCTCGGAATTAATTTGTACGGAATTAAAGCCGCTGGTCATACGGAGGTGCTGATCGTTTTGATCAAGGTCACGATTCTGATGTTATTTGCCGGAATTGGGTTATTTTATGTGAAAGGAAACTACCTGCTTCCGGTATTTAACCAAGGCGCAGCGGGTTTGCTCATGGGATCGGCCTTGATTTTTGTGGCCTATGAGGGATTTGAACTCATTCCAAATGCCGTTCACGAAATGAAAAATCCGGATCGGGACCTACCTCGCAGTATTATCCTCTCGATTGTCATTACGATAATCATTTATTTACTGGTTTCTCTGGTGGCCGTTGGAAATCTCACCCCCGAGAAATTAATCCAGTACAAGGAATATGCCCTGGCTGCGGCGGCCAAACCTTTTTTAGGACAGGCCGGGTTTATCCTGATCGGACTGGGTGCCTTGCTTTCCACGGCATCCGCCATTAACGCGACTCTTTTTGGCACCGCCCGGTTGGGAATGGTGATGGCACAGGACAGAGCCCTGCCCCGGGCCTTTTCGTTTCGGGAACGAACCAAAGACATCCCGTGGTTGAGTTTGGTCATTATTACTTTCGTGACTCTCTTTTTTGTGAATATTGCTGATTTAACCCTGATTTCTTCTTTTGCCAGTTCCACATTCTTGCTCATTTTTGTTTTTATTAATTTTTCGGCCATCCGGCTTCGAAAAAAAATCAAAATCAATTCTTTGTCACCGCTGCTTGGATTTTTGTTCAGCCTGGCGGCATGGATTGTTCTCATCGTTTATATGTGGCAAAAAAGTTTTAAGGGATTAATCTGGATCGGCGGGTTTTACGTTGCCGTGGCATTTGCCGAATTTTTATTTAGTAAAAGAAGCCTTTTGGCCCGCGCCAGGCACTATTTGTAATTCGGATTCGGAAAACGGGTAAACAACCTCGTCTGCATTTGGATTCGAAAAAAGCGTGCGCGCCATTTGAGCCTGCAAATATTTGAACTGGAGTTAATTTGAGAAAAGAGAAAGGAATCGCATGAGTTCCAAAGAAAAAGAAAATGCTAAGTCAGGAAAACGCCGTCATCATCGCTCGTTTGGATCGCTTTTCAAATTGTTCTTCGTGTATTTTATTGTCATTCTGGTGGTTTTTGCCTGGCTCGATTACTATATGAGTGAATTTCTGAATCCCATTCTATTTGTTGTTTTCTCGCTTTTGATTGCTGCCGTGGCCACCTTTGTTCATGTACGCGTGGGCAAAAAGTCGGAAGTGGATGATTTGGCGGAGAAACTTTAGGCTCTCTTTCCTGAATTAAGGAGGACTTATTCGTGATTTACACCATTACACTCAATCCGGCCCTGGACCGCACCATCTGGGTCAAAAAAATCAACTACGATGATTCCAACCGAATCGAAAAAGAAGAAAAATATGCCGGGGGAAAAGGAATTGATGTGTCTCGGGTTCTGGGGAAATTGGACTGCGTGAACCACGCTTTGGGTTTTCTGGGCGGATATACGGGAATGGAGGTGGAGGGACTGCTCCTGCAGGAGGGAATCTACTGTGATTTTACGCCCATTGCCAATGACACCCGAACGAATATCGTCTTGAATGTTTCCGAGACGGAGCAGCAGATTTTGTTCAGCGCCAGCGGCCCGGAAATCCGGCCGGCTGAGCTCACCGCATTTTTTCAGAAACTGGAACAACTCCAGACACCCGAAATTGTGGCCATCAGCGGGAGTTTGCCTGAAAAATTGAGTCCGATTATTTACGCCAGGAGCATTGAAATACTCAAGCGAAAAAACGCCCGCGTACTTTTGGATACGGATGGTGAAAACCTGCGTGTGGGCATTACCGCAAAGCCCGCCCTCATTAAACCCAATATTCACGAATTGAGTCGACTGGTCAAGCGGGATTTGACGCGATTCCCGGACATCCTGGCGGCAGCCGAAGAAATCCAGCACGGCGGGATTGACATTGTGCTGGTATCCATGGGGGCAGAGGGTATTCTTTTGGTCAACTCCCATGAAAAAATACTGGCCGTTCCTCCACAGGTAACCGTTGTGAACACGGTTGGCGCCGGAGACTCCGCTGTAGCGGGATTTATTTTTGGCCTGGCAAACGGGTTGTCGCTTCCGGAATCCCTGAAATATGCCGTGGCGGCAGGTACCGCAACAACCCTTCAACCGGGAACGGCGTTGGCACAGCGGGAGGATATTGAGGACATCGTACCGAAGGTGAACGTGAAACGTGTCTGATTTGAAACACAGGATGCACGTACCGTCAACCCATCTGCGATCCGGTAGAATTATCGACGAGGTAAAGAAAAATCGGGAACGGATTAAGGAACTGGGTCCGGGACTGATTACAGGGGGCGCGGGTGACGACCCTGCCGGAATTATTACCTACACGGCTGTTGGAGCCAACACCGGTTTTTCTCTGCTCTGGCTTTTACTCCTTTCCACTCCCATGATGATTGTCGTTCAGGATATGGCCGCCCGCGTGGCGGTGGTAACCGGAAAAAGCCTCCCGGAAATTGTAAGGGCATTTTATTCCCGGAAGCTATCGGTGCTGATGGTTTTATCGTTAAGCATTGCAAATATCATTACAATCGGAGCAGATTTACAGGGCGTGTCTGCGGTACTTTCACTTCTCACGGGAATCAAAGCCCTGAATTTTATGATTCCCATTACGGCTTTGATTGCCTATTTTGTAATGTTTAAGACCTATCGAATCGTTAAACGATTTTTTATGGGATTTACATTTATTCTCATTGCTTATATCGTGGCAGCTGTTTTGGCCAAACCCGTCCTGAAAACCGTTTTGCTGAATACATTTATCCCTCAAATCAAGATTTCAACCGCCTTTGCATTTGCCGCTCTGGGGTTACTGGGAACCACCATTTCGCCGTACCTCTTGTTCTGGCAGGCCTCCGAGGAAAAGGAAGAGCACAAGTCCGTTGCCCAGGCAAAGGAAGTGGCCTGGGATACGGCCATCGGGATGATTTATTCCAATCTGATTGCCTTTTGCATTATTTTAATGGGAGCACTTATGTTGCATGGCTCCGGCCATTCACTCAATACGGTCAGGGATGCCGCCCTTGCTTTGTTGCCTCTTGGCAAGGAAAATGCCTTTATTCTGTTTACCATTGGAATACTGGCGGCCGGATTTCTGGCCATTCCCGTTCTGGCGGGTTCCACAGCCTACGCCGTGGCCGATACGTTTGGGTGGCGCGAAGGGCTGGATTACAAGGTCAGCGATGCCAAGGGCTTTTACACCGTCTTTTTTGGTGCCCTGATTATTGGCGATCTGATTTACATGTCTCCGTTCTCAGCCGTTCAGGCCCTTTACTACAGCCAGATTCTGGATGGAATTATGCTGCCCATTCTGGTAGGAATTCTCCTGCTCCTGAATAACAATTCGAAAATTATGGGGGATTACAAAAACTCACGATTTAACAATATATTCGGCTGGCTGACATTGATCGTCAGTTCGGTGTTTATTTTGGCCATGTTTGGCCAGATGCTTTTTTAATATACAGGGGCGATTTGTAAATCGCCCCTGCACGTTAAAAAGAAGGTACCTATTTCTTTGCCATCTTCCGCATGTTTGCCGCAAGCTCCTTAATCTCAACCAGATCCTTTTTCATTTTGGCATAGCCGTACCAGGTGGTGTAATCGGGATTGAAATGGTAGGCCGCCTGAAACGTTTTCATCCGGTGATCCATAAACATCTCGTACAGGATTTCCTCGATGTGCGTGTTGACTTCATAAAAGGTCAGC
Organism: Calditrichota bacterium; assembly: GCA_013151735.1. Classification (NCBI taxonomy): domain Bacteria; kingdom Pseudomonadati; phylum Calditrichota; species Calditrichota bacterium. Next base: position 41,891 of record JAADHR010000049.1, read on the forward strand.
AGATCGGGATAGGGATAGGTGGCCTGATTGGTTTTTTCCGGAATAATTCCGTCGCGGTAAAGTCCCGCCACTGTCTCGATAGCTTCGGCAAAAAGGCTGTCGGCTGCTTTGAGCATCAGATCCGCATTTTTCAGATTTTCCTTCGAGAAATTGGCTGAGTGACATTTTTCACAGTTTTTCAGCATCCTGTCCCGTTCAGCCTGCCAGGATTCTTTGGTCAGACGGGCCAGTTTTCCGGCCTTAACAATGTCCAGACGCTTGGTGGGTTTGCCGTCTTTATCGAGCACGCCCAGTGCTTTGAGGATGGTCACCCGGTAACCCATCCACTCTTTGTCGCTTTCGGGCAGACGCAATCCCAAAAATCCCCAGGCCGTCATCACGCGGTGATTCCCGTTGGTCATGTGGCAGTCCTGACAGGTGGGTCCCCGGTGGGCCTTGCGATCCGTCAAATAGGCCGATCCGTGTTTAGAGTGGTACCAGAATTCCCATTGTGCATGGTCAAATCCGGTGTGGCAGCTCATGCAGGCTTCCGGTTCTCTGGCCTCGGCTTTGGAAAACGCGTGGCGGGTATGGCAATTCTGGCAGTCCATGCCATATTTGTAGTATTTCCGCCAGGGATTATTCTTTCGGACGGACTGATCGGTTACTCCCAGATTGTGACAGCCGTTGCAGCCCTTTTGCCCGGCGATAAAGGCTTCCGGCTGTTTCTTGGCGAAATCCGGAAAGGCAGAAATTGCCACCAATCCCAGGGCATGTTTGCCGCTCATGTACTGTTCCACTTGCTCAGTGTGGCATTTTTTACAGGTGCTAATGGTGGGTAATTCTGCTTTATCCACATCATTTGCGCTCATGTGAGCGGAGCCGTGACAATCTGCACACGTAAGAGATTCTGCCATTTTGCCGCGATTAAAATCGGCCACAATCCCGGGCGTAATTTTTTTGTGGCACTCCTCGCATTTGGAATTGACTGCTTTTACGGAATTACTAAATCCGGTCACAAAGGCGAAAGCCAGCAAGATTAACCCGAAAAATTTTGCGATATCGCCTTTGAATAAGGATCGGACTGCATTCATGGGGCCCTCCGTCGTTTAATTAAGTGAATGATTATCTGTATTGTGGGTAATTATTTGAAGTGAACCGGTGTTTAACGTTTGAAATATACAAAAAAAATGGCCGTTTGTAAAGAAAAAAATAGGGATGAAAAAAAGCCCGTGAATGAGTCACGGGCTTTCAGTTATTTAATGAATGGGAAAAGTCTGTTTTTATTGAGCCAGGGTTTTCAGAATTTCGCCCAGCAAGGTGTAAAACTTTTTCACTGTGGGGATGCTTACCCGCTCATCCGGTGAGTGAGGATTCTGAATTTCCGGGCCGAAGGACACCATGTCCAGTCCCGGATATTTTTCGCTCAGAATGCCGCATTCCAGTCCGGCGTGGATGGCTTCCATTTTGGGCTCTTCCCCGAAAAGCTTTTTGTAGGTTTCTTTGGCGATTTGCAGAACAGGGGATTCCAGGTTGGGCGTCCAGCCGGGGTAACCCGGAGGCTGTTCAGCAGTTGCTTCGGCCAGCTCGCACAAAGCACGCAGTTTTTGGCTGACGAAATGCAATGCCGAATTAATGGAACTGCGGCTGCTCAGGCCCACTTCAATTTCATCATCCAGAAAATGCACCGTGGCCAGGTTGTTGGAGGTTTCCACCAGCCCCTGGATTTTGGGATGAATTTCCAGAATCCCATGCGGAACGGCCAGCAGAAAGTTCAGCAGACGCTTCTGTAAATCAGCCGTAACCGCATGCCCCGCAGCCGTTTCCTGCGTTTCAATGTTCCAGGTCATGTTTTCTTCAACCAGGCCGTACTCACCCTTGAGATCATCAAAAACCCGGCTCAGAATTTGCGTAAATGTATCGGTCTTATCTTTTGGAACGGAGACTACGGCGGAGGCTTCGCGCGGGATGGCATTTCGTTTGTCCCCGCCTTCCATCGCGATCAATTCAAAGGGGATTTGCCGCGCGGCCGTCCACAGCATGCGGGCCACGAATAAGATGGCATTGCCGCGGTGCAGATTAATGTCCAGACCGGAATGTCCGCCTTTCAGCCCTTTTATTGTAATTTTCAGGATTTCGCCGGCGGGTTCAGCCGCCTGAAGCTCTTTCTTGAATTTGGCATGGGTGTTTTCGCCGCCGGCACAGCCGATGAAAAACACCCCGTCGTCCTCGGAGTCGAGGTTAAGCAGGGTTTTTCCGGTGAGCATACCCTCCCCGATCTGCGATGCGCCGGTGAGCCCGGTTTCTTCATCAATTGTAAACAAGAGTTCCAGGGGGCCGTGGACAAGGGTGGTGTCTTCGAGCACGGCCAGAGCCGCAGCCACGCCCACGCCGTTGTCTGCACCCAGGGTTGTGCCCTGTGCCGTCAGCCAGTCACCGTCTATCCGGAGCTGAATGGGGTCTTTGGAAAAGTCGAAATCCACGTCCGAATTTTTTTCACACACCATGTCCAGATGACCTTGCAAAATCACTGTGGGAGCCTTTTCGTGCCCCGGGGTGGCGGGAACCCGTATTACCACGTTGCCCACCGAATCCTGCTTGTATGTGTAACCGAGGGTTTTGGCCACGGAAATCACATAATCAGCTGCTGCTTTTTCATGCCCGGAACACCGGGGAATTTTTCGAATCTCGTCAAAATGCTTCCAGAGCAGTCTGGGTTCTAAGTCCTGCAGATTTACCGTCATGTTTTCCTCCATTTATTTTTTAAGTGTTTTCAAACAAAACCCTCAGTTTTAGAAATTTTTTCAAGCACTAAATAATACAAATGAATTACTTAAGAATCAAGGATTTTTCCCTTGAAACTTTCAAACAAAAATGGTATTATTTATCGGATTTCTCAAAGATGTGGAACACGTGGCAAGCAAAAAACAGGTTTTTTTGTGCCACAAAATTTTAGGAGAATGACACCATGTGGTGGGAAAACAAGGTTATGCGGACAATTCGGGTTCGCAATGCACAAAAACCGGGAGTCATTGGAAATCTGTTGAAGGCAATCGGCGACGAAGACGGATTTGTGGGTGAAATTTCGACGGTTCATTTTTTAACCTACCATGTCGATCGGGATATCGTGCTTTTTGCTGAAGACGAAGCCCACTTAAACCGGCTTTTGGATGTTGTCCAAAGGGTTCCGGATGTGGAGCTTCTGGAGGTTCGGGACGAAGTTCTGGAAATGCACCAGGGCGGAAAAATCGCCGTTAAAAGCCGGTACAAAATTGAAACCCTGCGTGATCTGCGGCGTGTGTACACACCCGGTGTGGCCAGCGTGTGCCTGAAAATCAAAGAGGACGAAAGCCTGGCCCGTCGCTTTACAGCCATCAAACATCTGGTAGCGATTGTAACCGATGGCACAGCCATTTTGGGACTGGGTGACATTGGGCCCAAAGCGGGAATGCCTGTCATGGAAGGAAAAGCCAGCCTAATGGAAACCTTTGTGGGACTTTCCGGGTTCCCCATTTTGCTGGATACCAAAGATACCCAGCAAATTATTGATACGATTACCCATATTGCGCCCACATTTGGGGCTATTCAGTTAGAAGATATTTCAGCACCCCGCTGTTTTGAGATCGAAGAAGAATTGATTCGCCGACTGGACATTCCCGTGATGCACGATGACCAGCACGGCACCGGTGTGGTGGTGACCGCGACACTGATGAATGCTTCCAAATTAGCCGGAATTGATCTGAAAAAATCCCGAATTGGTCAGATTGGATTGGGGGCAGCGGGATTATCCATTGCAAAAATGCTGATGCACTACACCGGAAATCCGGTTCTGGGAGCCGATCTTTCCGAAGATGCCCGAGACCGATTAAAAAGGGTGGGTGGCACCCCTTCCACACTGGAGGAGATCATGCAAAAGGCTGATATTGTCATTTCAACCACAGGGGTTCCGGGACTGATCAAGAAGGAAATGATTCGAAAAGGCCAGATTATCCTGGCGCTTTCGAACCCCACGCCGGAAATTGAACCGGAAGATGCCCTGGCAGCCGGTGCAAAATTTGCCGCTGACGGGAAAGTGGTTAACAATGTTCTGGGCTTTCCGGGGATCTTAAGGGGCGCCGTGGATGCAGATATTCCCCGCCTGACCACGGACATGTACGTTGCCGCGGCTGAAACCATCGCTCGTCTTGCACCGGAAGGCACGCTCGTTCCCAGTCCTCTGGATAAAAACGTGCACCGGGAAGTTGCACGGGCCGTTGCCCGTGTTGCACGGGACACCGGCCTGGCCCGGGCGGATTTGGCCGAATATTTTGAGGATTAATTCTGAAAGAGCCATTTGAGAGAAAACGGGGGTGATTCGCTGAATCGCCCTTTTTTATTTTTCCTTTTTTGAGTTTTTTCCCCATAGTCAATGAAATAAGAACATGTAAAGAGGAGCTGCGGGTCATTTTCAACTTGATTCTTAAGATAAAATCCGTTAAATTAAATGACAAAATTCTGCACGAAACAAGGAAGCTGAGTACGTGGTGTTTAAATTCTGGAAACGAAGAAAAAAAGTGTCGGAAGAAGAGGAAATCGTTGTTCTCCCCGATCAGATTGAAGTAACAGATGTTTTGGATTTACACGGGTTTTTCCCGGAAGAGGTGCCCGAAATTGTCGATGCCTTTATTGAAAATGCCATCGGCCTGAAGCTTGAGGAAGTCAAGATCATTCATGGAAAGGGCAGGAGCAAACTGAAATGGGTTGTTCGAAGAATGTTGGATGCCCATTCGGCCGTTATTGATTATTTTGATGCGCCTCCGGAACGGGGAGGCTGGGGGGCAACCATTGTCCGGCTAAAATTGCTTCAGCGGGACGCGGTGACCTTCTCAAAAAATCGCATACGGGCACCCAAACGCACGCATCACACGGAATCAAATACATCTTCATCCTCTGCAAATAAAAAATCAGAACAGAAAACGAACTGAACGAAAAGGAACTCTTCATGCATCTTTCCGGAATTGATTTTTTTATTGTGTTGCTGTATCTGGGAGGTATGCTCTTTTTGGGCGCTTTTTTCAAGAAATATGTGAATTCTTCCCAGGATTATTTTCTCGGGGGTAAAATGCTTCCTTTTTGGGCGATTGGCATGTCGATAGTGGTTTCTGATATTGGTGCAATCGATTTCGTCGGCGCTACCGGACAGGCCTACCGTTATGGAATTGTCGTGGCCAATTTCGACTGGATCGGTTCCATGCCCGCCATGATGCTGGCGGCGTTTATTTTTATTCCCTATTACTGGCGGGCCGGAGTGTACACCATCCCGGAGTATCTGGGAAAACGCTTCAACGATTCGGTACGCACCATTGAGGCATTCATTTGGGTGCTGTTTATGGCATTCGACCTGGGAATTATTTTCTGGGCCTCGGCTGTTCTGTTGAATACGTTAATGGGATGGTCAATCGGCGTGTCTCTGGTGGTGACCGCCGTGGTGGTCGGGTTTTACACCGTCTCCGGAGGGCTGTCTGCCGTGGTGATGACGGATGTGGTTCAAATGATTATTATGTTCGTGGGGGGATTCGCCGTTATTATTCTGGGACTCTGGCAGCTGGGAGGATGGTCCGGGCTGACCGAAAAAATTCTGGCGATGGGTCCCCAGTATTCGAATCATTTTAAACTGTTTCTTCCAACCAATGTCAATACACCTTACCCCTGGACGGGGATTCTGTTTGGCCTGACCTTTGTCCTGGCACCGGCTTATTTTATCGGGAATCAGGCAATTGTTCAGCGGACGCTTGGCGCCAGGGATGAGTGGAATGCGAAAGCCGGCGTTTTGTGGGGCTCCTTTTTCAAGATGTTTATTCCCATCCTGATTGTTTTGCCCGGACTGATTGCCCTGCCGCTTTTTCCCGGGCTGGCCGATGGCGATGAAGCCTTTCCGACGCTGATCAAGCACCTGCTTCCGCCGGGTCTTACAGGGTTGGTTTTTGCCGCGTTTTTTGCGGCCCTCATGTCCAGTGTAGATTCTTACCTGAATTCTGCCGCCACCCTCTGGACGAAGGATGTGTATCAGAAATTCATTAAAAAGGATGCCGACGACCGGCATCTGCTTCGAATGGGACGGGTCTTTACCGTTGTGTTTCTGATTATTGGCGTGGTAACAGCTCCCTTGAATAAGCTTTTCCCGGGAATGTATGTTTACGTGCAAACACTGCTTTCGTTTTTTCAGGGTCCGACTCTGGCCATTTTATTGTTGGGAATGCTCTGGAGCCGTACCACGCAATGGGGTGGTTTTTGGGGTTTGATTGTGGGGGTCATTTTATCCATGGCCATGTTTGTTTTCAAAGGGACCCTTTTCACAATTGATGATCCCTTTTTGTATATTTCCTGGTGGTCATTTTTGGGTGCAGCCATTGTAACGGTCGTTGTCAGTCTTTTTTCGCGTCCCGAGCCCCTGGAGAAACTCCACGGCCTGGTTTACGGTCTGGTAACCAAAGACGACTCGATTCAAAAATCCATTCGGGACCGTTTGTAATGCTTCTCATTCTTTGAAAATAATTATTTTTGGAGAAAGAACTATGCTAAATTTTAATTTTTTAATGAATGTGTCTTCGGTTTGGGCAAAGGTGATCGTATTGGCACTTTTTGTGGTTATTTTTATTCTGGTTTGGATCCTTCCAAATGATTATATTTTTAAGGGCGCCCCCGACCGAAAATGGTACAGAAATTTAAAATTATGGGCAACAGCCATTATTATTCTTTACGGGTATTTGTACATTCGATTTTAATGGGAGAAAAAGATGTCTGACCTGAGCGATAAGGAAAGAATTGAAGAAGGCAAACGGGAAGAAATTGATGCCTTTCTCGTGATCGGCGCATTTCTGGTTGTTTTTGGTTTTACGGTTTTAATTGCCATATTTTTCACACCCACGACGCACGGGAAAATTACAAATTTGATCTCGGCGCTTGTTTTGTTGGCGATTGGATTCGGCGGCGTTTTTAAGTCGCATCGGTTTACGAAGCGAAAAAAATAAAAGAGGTGTGTGATGAAAAAGCTTTTTCTGCTACTTATTTTTTTGGTGGGAGGGCTAACACTCTCCTTCGCCCAGGACGTTCCGAGATCAAACCCGGCGCTTGTGGGGATGTCTGCGCAAAAGCTCCAACAGGTGGATGCCGTCATTCAGCGGGAAATTGATCGAAAAACCATTCCCGGTGCGGTGCTGTTAGTAGCCCGAAAAGGGAAAGTCGTTTACTTGAAGGCCTACGGCCATGCTGAAGTGGTGCCGAAAAAAATTCCGATGAAAACGAATATGATGTTTGATATGGCGTCGGTTACAAAGCCGATTGCCACGGCTACCTCCATTATGAAACTGGTGGAAATGGGGAAAATCCGTCTCCTGGATAAGGTCAAGCGGTACATCCCCGGTTTTTCCCGTTATTTGGATTTAAATGATGAATATGCCCCGGATGCCCGTCTCTACCACTTACTCACCCACACATCGGGCCTGACGCCCTATACCAGCCCGACGATTGTGGGGCGCATTTACGGTACCCCCACACCAACGGATTCTTTGGTGACGTATATTGCTCATTTGCCGAAAATCAGTGCTCCCGGCGAAGCCTTTCACTACAGCTGTTTGGGGTACATTACGCTGGCAGATATTATCTGGAAAGTATCCGGGATGAATGTGGCGGATTTTTCACACAAATATATTTTCGGCCCGTTGGGAATGGCCCACACCATGTACAATCCTCCCAAGGCCCTTCTGAACGATGTGGTTCCCACGGAGGTGATCGATGGCAAACCCCTGCACGGTGTGGTACACGATCCTCTGGCACGGCTGCAGGGCGGCGTGTCCGGGAATGCCGGACTTTTTTCCAACGCCAGAGATTTGTTTGTTTTTGCGGAAATGCTGTTGAATAAGGGCGCATATCAGGGTGTACGCATCCTTAGCCCTCTTACCGTGGAAAAAATGACGCATATTTACCCCAAAACCAAATTCTCGGGCAGAGGTCTGGGCTGGGATCTGGCGTCAGATTATTCGTCTAATAAAGGAGATTTGTTCTCCGCAGAATCCTTCGGGCATACCGGTTATACCGGAACATCTGTGGTGATTGATCCCCCCACGCAAACCGTGGTCATCTTGCTTACGAACCGTGTGCACCCGAAAGACAGGGGAAGCGTCGTCCAGTTGAGAAGCCTGGTTTCCAATGTCGTGGCCGGATCGATTGTAGCTGAATAATTTGGAAGGAACCGAATGTGCCCGGGACCGAAAAGGCCCGGGCTCGATAATAATCCCCATTTAAGAGTCGATGTCAAACGAAGCGGCGATATCCTTGTGACCGGTTACCGGCGAGCCGTCAGCAAAAAACTCTTTCTTTAAAATGTGTTTCGGCGTAGAAATCCCACCCTGAAAGCAGTTTTTTACCACAAAACGAAAAATTTATGTGTTTTTTCCGTTTAAATGAGTTAATTTATAATTGAAACTCCGGAAGAGGGCTAAAAAAACACGATGTTCTTTTGCTTTCAATACGCTTCGTTGTAACGGAGAAGAAAACTGGTTTTGGGAGACTAAAGGGAGGAGACAGAAGAAAATGTCTGACGAAAGACTGCGAAAATCAATAAAAAACCTTCGTGCGGAAATTGATCGGATTGATGCGGGAAATGCCGTCACCAGAGATAAAATGGAACACCTGCTGGGTGAACTGGAAGATCAACTCGATCATCCAGAGGATTCAGAAAAATTTCACAAGTTGGCGGACCGGGTGGAAGCTTTGATTGCCGAATATGAAGCCAAACATCCACGCCTCTCGGCGGCTTTGGAGGAAATTTTGGTTACACTCAGCAACATGGGCATTTAAGCAAGGAAAACAAGAGACATGGAATCTGCAAGATTTCGGTCCATGAGTTACTTGGGCATTATCCTGTGTTTGCTCCTTTTGCAATCGGAGGGGAGGGCAAACGAGAAAAAGATAAGCCGTTTTCTGCCTCTTCAGGAAGAAATTCTCCCATGGCAAAAGGACGGCTCTTTTCAAACCTACGACGCGGCCCATTTGCAGGATTATCTGGACGGCGGAGCAGACATCTACCTTGAATATGGGTTTTCGTCTGTGGGGGTTCAGGCCTACACGAACAAAAAGGGTGAACTCCAGGTAGAAATCTTCCGGATGACTTCGCCGGAAGCGGCATTGGGGATTTTTTCCTTCAGGCGCCATTACCCGCCGGATTCGACACTGGAGATTCCGAATGAGGTTTCAAAATACGATATTCTTTTTCAGAAGGGACGCTTTTTTGTGGCCATCACGAATATGGACGGAAGTCCTGAAACCGCCCGGGCGCTGAGGAAATTTGCCGTGTCGATTCTGAAAAAAATCCCTGCGGAAGCCCCGGGAGCCGATCCCTTTTCTGCCCTTCCTGCAAAGGGGTTGCAGCCGGTTTCCGAAATGCTGATTGCCGGGCCGCTTTCGATGCGGGTTCGATGGCCGCTGGGGAGACTGCACTGCTTTCACTTTGAACGGGGCACGACGGGCGTAACCGCAAGGTACAAAGCCAAAAACATTCGTTTCGAACTGTTTGTGATTCACCCCGGTAAAAGAGCCGGATTTTACCAACTGGTGGAATGTTTCGGAAATATTTTCAATGCCACCATGATTGTGAAATCAAATAAAAAAATAGTATTGGCCATGATGAATTCCAAAAAGACAATTTTTCTAAAAAAGGGAAAGGATGTCTGGATTATCCCCAATCTTTTTGACGACAGACCTGTATTGAATTTCCTGGGTAACAACTGAGCATCGGGCGTCCTGCCCGAAATCACGTTTCTTTCTGATGAAACTATCCATTCATTCCTTTCCTTTTGCGTGGAAGAAGGGTTACTTATTGAAGTCCGGCCAAAAAGCGAGGAAGGAGGTGCGTCATGAAACGAATTGCGCACGATGTTCCTCTGGAGCACCTGGTTTCAAAACAAATTGGTCTTTGGGAGGTGCGTCGGAGAATCCAGGAAAAATACGGCAAGGAAGCGGAAACAGGCGAACCCTGGCAAAAGGCTTACATTACCATTTCCCGTGAGGTTGGGAGTAAAGGCAACGAAATTGCACAAAAGCTGGCCGAGATTCTGGGATGGCAGGTTTTCGATAAGGAGATTGTGGATTACATTGCAGCCACTTCCCACATTCGCAAGAGTGTGATTGAGTCTTTTGACGAAAAGAAACAGCATGAAATCAAAACTTGGGTACAAACCATTATTGATTCCGATGCCCTGAATCCCGATCACTATTTGAATCACCTTATGAACGTGCTTTTTGTAATTGCTGAACACGGACAGGCCATTATTTTGGGCCGGGGGGCCAATTTTATTTTGGATCCAAAGAAGGGCCTTCGGGTGAAAATTGCAGCTCCCTACGAGATGCGATTGGTGCAGATCATGCACGAACGGGGATTTTCAAGGAAGGAAGCCCGCCGCTACATTGAAGAAAAGGATAATCAGAGGCTGGCCTACATTCGCCAGCATTTTCACAAGGATGCGGATAATCCCCTATTTTACGATTTGGTATTAAATACGGAATTTATGTCGATTTCTTCTGTTGCCGAAACAATTGTTACTGCGTTGAAATCGAAATTGAATCGGATTGAATCGGATTGAATTTTAGCCGCCAAAGTACGAATACATTTGAAATGAGGGCTTTTAAAATGGCAGAAACGGTGCGAATTGCTCAGGCACAACTCAATACAATCGTTGGCGATCTTTCCGGAAATCGGGACAAAATTCTGGAATGGATAAAAAAGGCTGAGGCGGCGGATGCGGATATTGTTATTTTCCCGGAATTGGCGCTTACGGGCTATCCTCCGGAAGATTTACTTTTGCGCCCAAAATTCATTGAGGATAATCTCCGGGTTTTTTATGAGATTGCGTCCCGGGTCGGTTCTATTACAACCGTCGTAGGGTTTGCCGATCGGGAAGACGGGCAGGTTTTTAATGCAGCAGGTATTTTGCACCGGGGGAAGGTGGAAGCGATTTACCACAAAATTCAGCTTCCAAACTACGGCGTCTTCGATGAAAAGCGCTATTTTCAACCGGGTCGGAATGTGCTTGTATTTGAAAGAAATGATGTGATGTTTGGCATGAGCATCTGTGAAGACATCTGGATCCCGGAAGGCGTTACGGAAACGCAGGCCTTTCCCGGAGATGCGGAGATTATTCTGAATATCTCCGCCTCCCCGTATCATGTGGGAAAAGGAAATGAGCGAAAGGAAATGCTCAAGCACCGGGCCATCGATACCTATTCCTACATTGTATACACCAATCTGATTGGGGGGCAGGACGAATTGATCTTCGACGGAATGAGTGTGGTGTTTTCAGATGAAGGCAAAATTCTGGCGCAGGGAAAACAGTTTGAAGAAGATTTGATCGTAACGGATCTGGATGTGGGGCAGCTCCGGCGCCGGAGGCACGAAGACCCGCTTTTTATGCACAAGAAGTTCAAAACACAGGCCTTTTTCCCGATTGAACTGGTCCGGCTGCCGGAGATTTCCGAGCATCCCCGGAACCCTCTTCCCCGGCGAAATATTCGGTCAGTCAGGAAGATGGAGGAAATCTATCAGGCGCTGACGCTTGGAACCCGTGATTATGTTCGAAAAAACGGATTTAAAAAAGTGGTCATCGGGCTGAGCGGGGGCATTGACTCCTCGCTGGTGGCCACCCTTGCCGTGGATGCCCTGGGCCCGGAAAACGTGATTGGCGTGGGCATGCCCTCCATTTATTCCTCAAAATCCAGCATCACGGACGCGGAACAACTGGCTCAAAATTTGGGGATCCGCTTCATGATCATTCCGATAAAATCCATCTTTGATACCTATCTTGACACCCTGAAAGAGGTGTTTAAAGACAGCCGTCCCGACATTACAGAGGAAAACATTCAGGCGCGCATTCGCGGGAACCTGTTGATGGCACTTTCCAATAAATTCGGCTGGCTGGTTCTCACGACCGGCAATAAAAGTGAAACCAGTGTGGGGTACAGCACGCTTTACGGAGATACCGCCGGGGGATTTGCCGTGATCAAGGACGTTCCTAAGCTGCTGGTGTACGAGCTGTCGAAATATCGAAATCGGAAGGCAGGACGTTTGCTGATTCCGAAAAATGTTTTGGTAAAGCCTCCTTCGGCAGAGCTCCGGCCCAACCAAAAGGACGAAGACAGCCTGCCTCCTTACAGCATTTTGGATCCGATTTTGGAGATGTTTGTGGAACAGGAAATGAGTCCCTCTGAGATTGTGGCAAAGGGGTATCCGAAGGAAGTTGTTTTTCGTATTGTCCAGATGGTTGATCGCAACGAGTACAAACGCCGCCAGAGTCCGCCGGGGATCAAAATTACGCCGCGGGCTTTTGGCAAGGACCGCCGCATGCCGATTACCAACCGGTACCGGTTTTAATCATCATAAAAGAGTCCCCGGCACCTTTGAAGGTGCCCCGGACTTCTCATGGGGAAGGTGGCTACGACACAAGGAACTCCTTTACAATTTTCAGGAATTCCGTCGGTGCCTCGGCGTGAAGCCAGTGCCCCGCGTGGGGAATGGTGCGAATTTCGGCCAGTGGAAAATGCCGCCGAATGTGTGGAAAATCGTCCTCCCGGATGTAGGGAGAACGCTCACCCCGAATGAAAAGAACCGGTTTTTCGAACCGCAGGGAATCGGGCAAAGGAAGAAGCAGATTCTCGTAATTCTGCAGAATAACCGGCAAATTGATTCGCCACGTAAATCCGCCTTCTCGTTTTCTGGACAGATTTTTCAGCAGGAACTGCCGAACGGCAGGGTCTGAAATCTTTTGTGCCAGGAGCGCGTCGGCCTCTTTGCGCGAGGTAATTTGGCTGATGGGAAACTCACGCAAGGCGTCCAGAATTTCGTCGTGTCCACCGGAGTAGCGTTTCACACCCATATCGGCAGAAATCAGTTTTTTTACCCGTTCCGGGTGTTGGCCTGCAACCCACATGGCGACCTTTCCGCCCATGGAATGCCCAAGCAAAACGGCGGAAGGGATTTTCTGGTCGTCCATGAATTCCAGCACATCCGCCGCCATGGCCTCGTAAGTAAAAACCTCGCTGTGCGGAGAGTGCCCGTGATTCCGCAGGTCCAGTGTGAAAACCGTGCCCGTCTCTGACAGCTTTTGAGCGAGGGTGTGCCAGTTATCCAGCGAGCCTAACAGTCCGTGTAAAATGAGCAGGGGTGTTCCCCCCCGGCCGTATTTTTTAAAATGCAGTTTCATGGTCTGTGTATTTTATTCAAATGCAGTAGAGATTGTTTTAAAAGCCCCGCGCGGTTCGAGGCGTGAAGCCTGCGTCTGTACGTTACTCTGCATGCAGATTCACAAACAGTTTACGGAAAAACAGCCGGAAAATCAAGTTCTTTTTCCCGAATGTTCTTCCATTTTTCCGGTTGTTTTTCCGGTTTGAATTTCGTATTTTGAAAGAACTTTCAATCATTTAATATTAGGCGGAGGGAAAAATGAACCGGTTTTCTATTGGAATGGCAGGTGTTGTTCTGGTTTTGATTTTAACGGTTCCCCAATCGGGCCTCGCTCAAACCAATCAGACTTTGGCCCAGCAAATGGGCTATCCGGCCGACGCACGTCTGCTTATTATTAATGCAGATGATTTCGGCATGTGTCACACGGAAAATGTGGCCACCATTGACGCCCTAAAAAAGGGAATCGTGACGTCAGCCACCATTATGGTGCCCTGTCCCTGGTTTCCGGAAGCGGCGAATTACTGCAAGCAGCATCCGAACGTGGATGCCGGGGTGCACCTGACGCTTACTTCGGAATGGGAATTCTACCGCTGGCCGGGCGTTTTATCCAAGTCACTTATTCCTTCTCTACTCGATTCCCAGGGATATTTCTGGCAGGACACCCGCTCGGTGGAAACCCATGCCAAGGGGACGGAAGCCCTGCAAGAGACCCGGGCACAAATCGAGCGAGCGCTGGCCTTTGGCGTGGATGTAACCCACATCGATTCCCACATGGGCGCCCACTATGGTCTGGAAACCGGCCGCACGGACATCCTGCAGGGAACCATGGAGCTGGCACGGGAGTTCGGGCTTCCGTTCCGACTGCCGCTCCACGCGGTCGAGGTTGAAAAATCTCCCAAAAAATATGAAATGTACCGGAAAATGGTGCAGCACTACCGCGACCAGGGATTTGCCATTCTGGATTATCTGGAGGCTGATTCCTACGACGTGCCTGTCCCCAAACGGTTTGAGTATTACAAGACCATCATTAAAAACCTGAAACCTGGAGTAACGGAAATTATTATTCACTGCGGACTTCCCACGGATGAGATGAAAGCGGTCACCACCTCCTGGGATCGCCGTACCGCCGACCACGACATTTTTACCGATCCGCGCATGCTGCAGTTCATTCAGGAACAGGGCGTGAAACTCATCGGCTGGCGGACATTGCGGGACTGGCAGCGCAGGCAAATGGGCTGGCAGGAAAAATAATGGTTGCAATTACGGGGCAATTCACGAATTGCCCCTACAAATCATAAAAAACAATTTTGGAGGTTTAATGATCACCCGAAAATTAATTGTTGTGTGGTTGATTTCTATAATTTTTGCCCCTCTTTTACTGGCACAATCTTCACCTACAGCCATAAAATTGGATTCCCGGCGGGAGCTGTTTGTGGATTCCCTGCTGATTGCCCAAATGAACGGTACCCATCTGCAGCTCCATCACCCGCACGATGCCGGAGAAGTGCTCCGGTTTGACAAACCCTGGGAAGGCCCCTTTTGCGGATACATCACGGTCATTAAAGACGGCCCCCGCTACCGGCTGTACTACCGTGGACTTCCGACCGCCAAAGGGGAAACATCCAATGTGGCGGTCACCTGCTATGCGGAATCCCGCGACGGCATTCACTGGACCAAGCCCGATCTCGGCCTTTATGAAATCATGGGTACACGGGACAATAACGTGGTTCTGGCCAATGTGGCGCCCATCACCCACAATTTCTGTCCGTTTTTGGATACCCGGTCGGATGTAAACCCTGCCCGGCGCTACAAGGGTCTGGGCGGGACCAAGAAAAGCGGTCTGGTGGCGTTTGTCTCGCCCGACGGCATTCACTGGAAAAAACTCCGGGAAAAACCAGTCCTGATACAGGGCGCTTTCGATTCTCAGAATGTCTCATTCTGGTCGGAGTGGGAAAAGAAGTATGTGTGTTATTTTCGAACCTGGACTCAGGGCACGTACAAAGGGTTCCGCACGGTCAGCCGCAGCACATCCGAGGATTTTATTCACTGGTCAAAACCGGTGGAAATGAGTTTTGGGAACACCCCGCGGGAAAACATCTACACGAATCAAACCGCTCCCTATTTTCGGGCGCCGCATATTTACATCTCCGTTGCCGCGCGTTTCATGCCTCACCGGCAGGTGCTCACGGCCGAACAGGCCAGGGCGCTGGGAGTTAATCCCAAGTATTTTAAGGATTGCTCGGATGCTGTCCTCATGTCCACCCGCGGCGGCAACCGCTACAACCGCACCTTCATGGAGGGGTTTATCCGCCCGGGAATCGGCCTGCAAAACTGGGTGTCCCGCACCAATTACCCGGCGCTGAATGTGGTGCAAACGGGCCCCACGGAGCTGTCCATTTACGTGGGTCAGAATTACGCTCAACCAACGGCCAATCTCCACCGCTACACCCTGCGCCTGGACGGCTTTGTCTCGGTGAATGCCCCGTACGCGGGTGGCGAGATGGTTACAAAGCCTTTTACGTTTCAAGGAAGGAAGCTCTATTTGAATTTTTCCACCTCGGCTGCCGGCCAAATCGGGGTTGAAATTCAGGATGCTACAGGTCGGGCTATTCCCGGATTTTCACTGGCGGAGTGCCACCCGCTGATTGGCAACGAAATCGACCGGGCCGTCTCCTGGAAAAACGGTGAGGATGTGTCCCGATTACAGGGTCGCCCCATTCGCCTGCGTTTCGTAATGAAAGACGCCGATCTCTACGCGGTACAGTTTCGGTAGAAACGCAGAAATGTTTCTAACTTGAACTTTTCGTGTTACAAAATAAATACGGAAATTTTGTAATCCAAAAATTTCTCCTTGACAACAAACAAAGAATTTCGTAATTTCCAAACAATTTCATAAAAATTGCTTTGAATTGGTTGGGACATTCATCTTCAACGCTCCACTGTTGAATTCAATTTCAGGAAAAGGGCCACAAAAAAGCTATTCGGAGTGAATTTCCGCCGGCAGGCTTTTGCCCTTGTTCCCATCGAAACGCGTAGAAAATCGGGGCACCCATTGAGGGGTGTTCAATCCGTCCGTGTTGGATGAACAAACCGGTACCCATTGGACAGCGGCCAAATTATTATTCCAAAATGGCCGCGCTCCCCACCCTGTTTTTCATCAATACGCAGGTGAAGGCAAATTTTGTTAGCCTTGTTTTTCAGGATACTTTTTGCTTCAAAAAAGGGCCCGGAATAGGCATGGCATGGAAAATCAACCAGGGAGGATCCCAGAATGACCAGTCAGACCACCCGCAGGCAATTTCTCAAACAAGTAGCGGCAGGCACAACCAGTGTTGCTTTGGCAGGCTTG